>DATHRP010000254.1:0-7285 GCA_035465195.1 Afifellaceae bacterium
TCCTGGCGCGCGAGGGCGCATTGCTCGTCGCCGCCTCCGATTCCCGCGGAACGATCCACAATCCGGACGGGCTGGACATCGGCGATCTGATTGCGTTCAAGGCCGGGGGCAACAGCGTCGCCGACTATCCGAAGGGCAAACGTGGAGGCGCGGATACCGTCGTCGGCATCGATTGCGAAATCTGGATCCCCGCGGCGCGGCCCGACGTCATCCGCGCGGAGAATGCCGGCGACATCAAGGCGCGGCTGATGCTGCAGGGTGCGAACATTCCGGCGACACGCGAAGCCGAGGAGATGCTGCACCAGCGTGGCGTACTGATCGTGCCCGACTTCATCGCCAATGCGGGTGGTGTGATATGCGCGGCCGTCGAATATCGCGGCGGCACGGAGGCGACAGCCTTCCAAGTCATCGAAGAGAAGATTTCGGACAATACCGCGTCCGTGCTGGACCGCGCGGAAGCCGGCAGGATCATGCCGCGCCTGGCTGCCGAAAAACTGGCGCGCGAGCGTGTCGAGGCGGCGATGGGTTTCCGGCGCTGGGCCTAGCCTCGAACCGTCTACGGTGTCGGGACGACCAGCGGACCGATGAGCGTTCCGATCAGCAGCACGACAATGATGCCGACGATGTCGAGGACCGCGCCGGCACGGAGCATCTGCTGCACGGTGACCGCACCGCTGCCGAAGACGATGGCGTTGGGCGGCGTGGCCACCGGCAGCATGAAGCCCAGCGAGGCTGCAAGCGCGATCGGCAGCGCGAGGGTCAGCGGGCTCAGGCCCATGCCGACGGCGACCGCGCCGGCGACGGGCAGAAAGACCGCCGCCATCGCCGTGTTGCTCGCAAGTTCACCGAGATAGACGACGATAATCGTCACCAGGGCGATCAGCAACAGGAGCGGCATGGTCTGCCACGCCGCCGACGCTTCGCCGATCCACGCGGCCAGTCCGGACGTGCCTATCGCCGCGGCAAGCGCCAGTCCGCCTCCGAACAGGATGAGGATGTCCCAGCGGATGCGGGCCGCATCGTCCCAGCGAAGCAGAAACTCCCGGCTCCCTCTGCCCGCCGGTATGACGAAGAGCAGAACCGCTCCGATGACCGCGATCCCCGGATCGCTGATCTCGATGCCCGGGAAGGCCCGGCTGATAAGCGGACGGACGATCCACAGAATGGCGACCGCCGCCATCAGGATGGCGACGCGCTTCTCGCCCTGCGATATCGGCCCGAGCCCGGCGGCATCATGATGCGCGCCACCCTGCATATGGCGGCCGAGATCCGTTTGCGGCAGTGAAAAGACCAGGCGGGTCAGCAGGTACCAGGTGACCGGCAGCAGGATCAGCACGACCGGCAGGCCGACCAGCATCCACTGGGCGAATCCGATCTCGATCCCATGCGTGTCCTTCATATAGGCAGCGAACAATGCATTCGGCGGCGTTCCGATCAGCGATCCCATGCCGCCGATCGTGGCCGCATAGCCGATGCCGAGCATCAGCGCCGCTCCGAATCCCGTCCGCTCGGCGTCCGGCACAGCGGCGAGCGTGTCCTCGGACGATCCGACGACCGATTGGCCGATCGGCAGCATGACCATCGCCGTGGCGGTGTTGCTGATCCACAGGCTGAGAAACGCGGTGGCGGCCATCAGGCTTGCGACGATGCCGGATGGCCTGCTGCCACCGATCCGTATCACGTTCAGGGCGATGCGCCGGTGCAGGCCCCAGCGCTGCATGCCCCGCGACAGCATGAAGCCGCCGAGAAACAGGAAGATCAGCGGATGGGCATAGGACGCCGCGGTTTCCTCGAACGAAGCAACGCCGAGCAGCGGAAAGGCGACCAGCGGAAGCAGCGCGGTGACCGCAAGCGGCACGATCTCGCTTGCCCACCAGATCGCCATCAGGGTGCCGATCACGGCGACTTTCCATGCCTCGGGCGGCAGGCCCTCCGGCGCAACGAAAAGCAGGGCGACCCCAATTAGCGGCACGCCGATCATGACGAACAATCGAAGTCTGGCGACGATCGGCATGGGTTTCAGAGGCACTCCTCGTCCGGATGGTCAAGATTGCGGACCGCTGCCCTACCGATCGGCAGGACGTTGCGGGAACAGGTCCTTGGAATGCCTGATACAGACATTGATGCCAGTCAATGCCCGGGCGTGCCCTTGGCCGCATTGTCGGCCTCCGCTTGTCCGATCGAGAACGTTCACGGGGAATACGATCATGCGGCAACCGACCCACGGCGATATTGTCTCCCTTTTCGGGGAATTGTCCGATCACACGATCGTGGAAATTCTAGAAACCCGGGCCAACCTGGAACAGCTCGAGGAAGCCGCGGCATGGCTTTCCGGCGAGACCGACGTGATGGGCGAAGCCCGCCTGCCGCTCGAAGGTCCGGCCGCCCGTGTCTACGACATCATCCGCCGCGATCCGGAATTCGAAAATCGAAGCGGCCAGGAACTCTAGTTCGCGGACCAGCGAGACGCTCATTCGGTCTGCTTGATGCACGTCAATGCAATGGACCGGAAGGAACCGGAGATTGCCGCCAACAGTCCGACGGATATAGCGACCGCGCCTTTCATTGCGGCAACCCACTCCGGTGAAATCGGACGAGGCAGGCAGTGCGTGTCGATAATGTACACAAGTCAGAGCGACACCGGCAGATCATGAACGACATCCGTGCATCAGTCCGGTCTGCCCTTCTCAGCGAAAATCGTATCGACATGTTCGAACTGTCGAATGTCAGCTTCACCGACGATCACGCCCTGATCGTCGAAGGTATCGTCGCCAGCGTGAAGGCAAAGAAGCTCGCCCTGGAGAGGATCGGCGCCCTACCGGACGTCGACCTCATCATCGACAGGCTGCGCGTGCGGCCCGCGGAAGCGATGAGCGATTCGGGAATTCGCGCGCATCTGCGCGGGGCTTATCTTCAGGAACCCTCCTTCGCCGGTCTCGCCATTACGCAGGAAGCCGACAGGGCAGTCTCGGCCCCGCCCGAGCCGGGCGGGACACTCGACTATTCCGTAGCCGATGGGATTGTGACGCTGAACGGCTCGGTTCCGGGCCTTGCGAGCAAGCGCCTCGCTGGCCTGCTGGCCTGGTGGGTGCCCGGTTCGCGCGACGTGATCAACGGCCTTTCCGTGGCAGGCGACGAAGAGGATTCTCCGCAGGCTGTCGAGGAAGCGGTTCGGATTGCCCTTGAAAAGGACCCATTCATCGATGCCGGCCAGATCCGGGTCGGTGCCCGGCACCACGTGGTCCGGCTCACCGGGATAGTGGCAACCGATGTGCAGAAGGACATGGCGGAGAACGATGCGTGGGCGACGTTCGGCGTCGACGACGTGATCAACGAGATCGCCGTCGGCCCATAGCGAAGCGTGAAAGGCAAAGTGGCCAATGACATTCTCGATCAGTTCACCGGCATTCGACGCAAACGGCGAAATCCCGGCGCGGTACACCTGCGAAGGCGACAACGTTTCGCCTCCCCTTGAATGGCGCGGAGCACCCGCGACCACGAAAAGCTTCGTGCTTGTCCTGAGCGATCCCGATGCGCCCGACCCGTCGGCTCCGTGCATGACCTGGGTTCACTGGATCGTCTACAATATCCCCGCCAGCTCGCAGGGTCTCCCGGAAGCCGTTACCCGCGAGACCATGCCGGCCGGCGCCGGCGAAGCGCACAGCGACTGGATGCGTCCGGGCTATGGCGGTCCCTGCCCTCCGGTCGGGCGCCACCGCTATTTCTTCAGGCTATACGCGCTTGACACCGGACTGCCCGATCTGCGCCGCGCCGATCTGAAAGCAGTCGAACGGGCAATGAGCGGCCACGTGATCGCTACGGCCGAGTTGGTCGGGACGTTCAGGAAACTGGGCGGCCAACGGTCCAGGCAACCGGCGGCACGGCAGCCGGACACGCTAACCCGCTTGCCCGGCAGACCGGAATGAAATTCCCCGGCGACCGGAGATGTCTATTGACGGGGGTCAAATGTCACCCGGGCCGGTCGGCATAGATTGCAATTTCAAGTTCGCATCCAAATTGGGAGCCTAGTGATGGCACGATCTATCGTCCCCAATCTCTGGGGAGACAAGAACAAGGACACCGATCTCTTCTCGTCTCTTCATCGCGAGATCGACAAGGTCTTCGACGACTTCACCCGCGGCGGGAACTGGCCGTTCCGCGCGCTTGCAGCGGGCAACGGGAAGATGTCGCCGCTGATCAACGTCTCGGAAACCGACAAGAAAGTCGAAGTGACGGTCGAACTTCCCGGCGTCGACGAAAAGGACATCGATGTCAGCCTCGCCAACGACGTCCTGACGATCAAGGGCGAGAAGAAGTCGGAAACGGAGAAGGCCGCCAAGGACTACCACCTGATCGAACGGGCCTACGGTGCATTCGAGCGGAGCACCCGCCTGCCCTGCGAAGTCGATGCCGGCAAGGTCAAGGCGGAGTTCAAGAACGGCGTGCTGAAGGTCACCTTGCCGAAGACGCCCGAAGCGAAGGCCAAGTCGCACAAGATCTCGATCACCGCCTCATAGAAGCGGAACCGCTTCGTTGCCGGCGCGTTGGTCCCATGCCCGGGTTTTCCACTGACCCGGGCACGCGATATATCTGTGTGACGTTGGGACCGGACGCAGGCGGCAGGGACAGATGATCTACAGCATTCTGGCGATCGTTCACGCGATTGCCGCCACAGCCGTAACGGGCCACGTGCTGCTCCACAAGGAGGACGTCCGGGCAGCGACCGCCTGGATCGGCCTGGCATGGCTGTCGCCGATCGTCGGCCCAACCGCCTACTTCGCGCTCGGAATCAATCGCGTTGCCAGACGAGCGTCGCGAATTGTACGATCCGCAGGAGCGTCGGCGCAGTTCCCTGCTTCACCGGATTTCAGTACGGAAAAGCTTCCTGACGACATAAGGACGACCGCGGTTGTGGGGACACGGCTAACCGCGCTGCCTTTAACCGGCGGCAACCGGATCGAAGTACTCCATGCCGGCGACGAAGCCTATCCGGCGATGCTGGAGGCAATCGGCAAGGCGAAAAGCACGATTGCCCTGTCTTCCTACATTTTCCGGCCGGACAGCGTCGGGGCGCAATTCGTCGATGCGTTGAAAGCCGCTCAGGCCCGAGGGGTCGATATCCGGGTTCTCGTCGACGGTATCGGAAGCGGATACTTCTACTCTCCGGTCGTGCGGGCACTCCTGGCCACGGGCATCGAGGCCGCGCGATTCGCGCATGATTGGCGGCCCTGGCGCATGTCGTTCATCAATTTACGAAATCACAAGAAGCTGATGGTTATCGATGGCGTCCGCGGCTTCGCGGGCGGGCTCAATCTCGGCGTGGAGAACATCCTGAAAAGACAAAAGGGACGCGGCACGGATGACCTTCACTTCAGACTGGACGGACCGATCGTCGGCCAATTGACGACAAGTTTCGCGGAAGACTGGCATTTCACCACCGGAGAAGCCCTCGACGGACCGAAATGGTGGCCCGATATCGAGCCGGCCGGCAATGTCGTGGCGCGGGCGGTCAGTTCCGGTCCCGACGAGGATGTCGGAACGATCGAGATGATCCTGGCGACGGCTATCAGCCAGGCCCGCGAAAAGATCCGCATCGTCACGCCCTATTTCCTTCCCGACGAGACGCTGCGGTCCGCATTATCGCTAGCGGCGCTGCGCGGCGTGGAGGTCGAGATCGTATTGCCGGAGCGGTCGGATCATGTCTGGATGGACTGGGCGATGACCGCCCATCTGGAGCATTTCCCGCTGGACCGCATCAAATGCCATCTGACATCCGGCCCGTTCGACCATTCCAAGCTGGTCACGGTCGACGGGCAATGGTGCGCATTCGGCAGCCCCAACTGGGACGTGCGCAGCCTGCGTCTCAACTTCGAATTGTTGCTGGAATGCTACGGCGAGAACATGACGAAGACCGTCAACGGGATCATCGACGACAAGATTGCCGGAGCCCGGCAGTACACCCGCGACGAACTGGATGCGAGGTCGCTCCCCGTGAGGCTGCGCGATGCCAGCTTCCGGATGCTGCTGCCCTATCTTTGAATAATGAACAAGACGCCATGCAGAAGACCGACGCAATATTCGATACCGTCCTCGATCGCCCGATGACCCGACTGAAGATCATAAGCTGGAACCTGCTGCACCGCTCGGGAGCGGTGGCGGAGGACATCTGCGCGCTGATCGCGGAGGAACAGCCGGACCTGTTCCTGATGCAGGAGGCGACATCGGCTATCGAATCCCTGCCTGAGCATGTCGGCGGCAAGTTCTACAAGCAGCCATGGCCCGGACGCGGCCACTGGCTGGGCGCGTGGAGCTCGGCCCATTCGGCACGCCCGAACGTCCTGAAGCTGCCGGCTTCGAAGATGCCCGGCCGGTTTCCGACACGGTTTGCACAGCTCCTGGAGTTCGGCGACCTGACGATCGCCAACGTCCATCTGTCGCACGGCCAGATCCTCAATCGCCTGCAACTGCGCAAGATTGCGCAATCGACAACCGGGCCGACGGCGATCATCGGCGATTTCAATACGCTGGGACCCATTCTCCTCCACCGCTTTTCCGATGCCGGCCCGCGCGGCCACACGCACCGGGCCCAGAACGTCGTGCCGTTCCGGCTGGACCGCTGCCTGGTCAGGGGCATCCGATGCACCCATGCAAGGCGCCTGCGGCGCGGACCGTCCGATCACAGACCGATATTGCTGGAACTGGAAGCCGGATCCGGGGACGGCGAGACCTGAGATCGCTGCGGCAGCGGGGACGTCGACGATGCTTCCGCCGGATTCGATGCGGGCGGGCATCATTTACCGTACAGATACCCGCCCATCATCGATCGAATAGCCTTCGTCAGTCGAGGGGCAGACTGGCGAAATGCGGACGCCGCTATTCCGATGGAGCAACACGCCCGCGGCAATCGAATGTCAACTTATCGCTAGAATCCGGCATCGGCGCATTGATCGTCGTCAATCGACACGTTCGCGGTATGCCGCCTCGCCAATCATGGCGCCGGGCGTTTCGGCCCCTTGATCGTGGTCAAAGGCATATTCCGGAGGTACTTCTACGGTCGCGGCCCTGAATCCTTCCTCGACCGCGGTTAGCCTTCGGTCACGTTCCGCGAACCTGATCGAGTGCCCGCAGGATCCCTCCGGAATATAGCAGGATTAAATGGCCCGAACTGCTGAAACAGCCGATGAGACCAGCGCCGGGCCGGCAGGCGAATATGCGCTTGATGCCGTTACCGTGCTGGCGAACCTCGGTGTCGATGCGGCCGACGGGCTGAGCGAGGCGGAAGCGC
>DATHRP010000255.1:0-3149 GCA_035465195.1 Afifellaceae bacterium
TGCCCCTTCTCGATCGCCAGGACGTTCTGGCCGGCCAGATCGGATCGTTCGATTTTCGCCTTCATCATGAGTGGATGATCCGGCGCGACGACGAGGTGCAACGGTTCACGGAAAAGGCGCTCCACTTCAAGATCGTGATGATTGATGGGCAGTGGCGAGATAACCAGGTCAAACGAGCCCGTGTGAAGCTCGTCCTGCAGATCCGCCGGCTTTCCTTCCCGAACGTACAATTTCAGTCTGGGATAACTCGCGTGAAGATCGGACACGATGTGGGGTAAGAGATAGGGACCCAAGGTCGGCGGCACGCCAAGTCTGATGGTACCGTCGAATCCGTGCTGCGATGACGCTGCAAGATCGACAATGTCCTGAACATCGGCGATGACCCGGCGGGCACGGTCGGCAATCTCACGGCCGAGTGGTGTCAGCATGACACGAGCAGTGCCCCTTTCGACAAGCGGAGCCTTCAATCGGCGTTCCAGTTCCTGGATCTGAGCGCTGAGGGTCGGCTGGGTGACGTTCATGCGTTCGGCAGCGCGACGAAAGTGCAGTTCCTGCGACAGAGCAACGAGATAATTCAACTGTCGTAGTGTCGTCACCGGCGTCTCTCCAAGCGGCCAATCCCAAGAACCTGCCATTGGGAATATAGTCGTCGATTGGCCGATATCGATAGAAATCTTCAATCGGTGCCGCGTCGATCTTCATTTCGATTTCGGACCAGAAAAGACCTAGATCACCGAGGTCGGGTGAACGATGAAGCGAAAGGGAGATTTTGACATGAACCTCAACCAAGTTCTCGACCAATTCCTTGGCGGCCAATCGGTCCAAGGCAGCGAGCCTGGCGTTCCCGCCAGTTTGTCAGAACCGGTTCCCGGCGGCCTCATTGGGGGACTTGCAGCCGGCGGACTCCTCGGGCTGGTGGCAGGAAACAAAAAGCTTCGAAAAAGCGCAGCAAAGGTTGCCAGTGGCGCAATCGCTGTTGGCGGGGCCGCGGCGCTTGGCGCGGTCGCCTACAATGCCTATCGGAAATGGCAAAGTAACACGGTCGCAGCGACCAAGCCGCAGACAGGCGGAATAAATGCTATGCGCCCGCTTGCGCCTGAAGAGTTCGATCCGTCACATCACACGGCAGCAGACGGAAGACCGTTCCAGATCGCCCTTATCCAAGCCATGATTGCAGCGGCCTACGCCGACGGCCATGTCGATCAGGCCGAGCAGCAGGTGATTTTCGAAGCTGTCGGAAAGTTGCCGCTGGGAGCGGGAGACAAGGCGGCGATCTTCGATGCGCTCCAAAATCCGCCAGAATTGAATACGATTGCCCGTTACGCCGATGGACCCGAGCAGGCTAGCGAACTCTATCTTGTTTCCCGATTGGCGATCGATCCCGACCATCCCCGTGAAAGGGCTTATCTGGAGCGATTGTCCAGAGCGCTCGCGCTCCCGGACGGACTGGTCGAAGAGCTTGAACGGGAAATAGCCACCGCTCCTCCGGTCGCGGCGTGACCGAATCAGGCTGGCGCACCCGGGATGCGATCCCAGGTGTGCCTGCCGCTTGGCAGGCTTAAGTGCCCGCGCGCGCCGGATACCTGCCTTTTTGGCACATTTGTCCGAGCGGGCACCATGGATCCGGCAACCTGACAGGCAGCGACCGAGACGTTCCGGACTTCTAGCCCGCTCTATCGGATCCGGGATTGCGGCCTAGAGCCGGTCTTCTTCCAGGTCCCGCTTCAATTCCCTGACCATGCCGAAGAAGCGGCGGAAGACCTTGTCGGTCATGTCGAGCGCCTCGTCGATCTCCTCGTCGCTCGGCAGGCCGAAATCGCGTCCGTTGCCGAGCCTCGGCGCCACGGCCGCGTCTTCAAGCCGCGCGACGCGGTCTTCCAGCTCGTCGATCCGGCTTTCGAGCCGGTCGATCTCGTCGACATAGGCCAGCCTCTCGTCGGCCGCGAGCCGACATGTCAGCTTGTCGGGATCGCCTGTGCAGCGCGCGATCTCGCCGCTCACCGTGTCGAGCCGGATGAAGCCGTCATCGACGACGACCAGGCTGTAGCGCCCCTTCTGCTGCACCGTCTGCGCATCAGCCGCCGTAGCGCATGTAAGGGCGGCGAGCGCGATCAGTAGTATCGGTCTCATGATGCATCTCCATCGATCGGTGCCCCCGCATGTGCCCCTGAGGATAATGTGATATCGGGGGCGACAAAAGGGCCGGCCGTGGTTTAATCCGGAACGTGGTCCGATGGACGTCGACCGACACCAACGAGGGGCAGCGACAGGCATGGGCTCGGAAGCGTCAGGCACGGTCTACAAGATTTGCCCCAGGTCCTTGTGGCAAAAGGCGGAATCGGCGGGGCGGTTCGACGGCGCGCCTATCGATATCGAGGACGGGTACATCCATTTCTCGACTGCGGCGCAGGTGCACGAGACGGCGGCGAAGCATTTTTCCGGTCAAATGGACCTCCTGCTCGTGGCCGTCGACGCAGAGGCACTCGGCGATGCGTTGCGCTGGGAACCGTCGCGCGGGGGCGACCTCTTCCCGCATCTCTATGCGCCGCTCGATCCGGCGACCGTCCGCTGGGTCAAGCCGTTGCCGCAACGGCCGGACGGAGGCCACATGTTTCCGGATCTCGCGGCATGAGCCTCGGCGATATCGCATCGCGCGGCCTCAGGCTGTTTCCGCCGGAGCGGGCGCACCGGATGACCATCCGCGCTCTGAAAATGCGCAACCGCTCGTTCATCCCTCCGGAGGAGCCGCGCCTGAAAATCGCCCTGCTCGGCCTCTCCTTTCCCAACCCGATCGGGCTGGCGGCCGGTTTCGACAAGGACGGCGAGGTGCCGGACGCCATGCTCAGGCTCGGCTTCGGGTCGGTGGAGCTCGGTACCGTCACGCCGCTCGCGCAGCCGGGCAACCCGAAGCCGCGGATATTCCGGCTGCCGGTCGACAGGGCCGTCATCAACCGGATGGGATTCAATAATCGCGGCCATGACAACATGGTGCGGAACCTGGAACGGCGGCGTGGCCGGCGCGGGCTGATCGGCATCAATATCGCTGCCAACAAGGACAGCGAACACCGCAACGTCGACTATGTCGCCGGCGTGCACCGCTTCGCGCCGCTCGCCCCCTACCTGACGATCAACATTTCATCGCCGAACAC
>DATHRP010000256.1:0-2779 GCA_035465195.1 Afifellaceae bacterium
ACATCATTTCTGCGCGATGGTCACCGAATTTCAGGTGCCATGTCGCCTCAGCGCCGTTGATCCGGAACGTTTTCGGGCCCGGCTTCGCACCGGCCTTGAGCTTGGCCGATAGCAGCAGGCGCGTCTCGTCGCCGGTGATGGGAACGGCGAGGGGACCGACCGCCTGGGTCGCCTCGATCCGGTTCCGGGCGTCGCGCAGGAGGTTGCCGAAAAAGCCGTCGAAATCCTCCCGCTGCATATCCTCCTCGAGCGAGTGCAGCCTGTATTCGACATCCTCGTCGAGGGACTCGATCGCAATCGGCTCGCCGCGATATTCCGGCAGGCCGTAGCCGATGACGTAGAGAATGCGCCGCTGCTCCGCCAGGGTGACGGTACGGCCGCCGCTGGTCGCGCCGTCCGGATCAGGCCAGTCGGGCTGCCCGAATTCGTCCAGAGCCGCCTGGTTTTCCGTGGCGAAGGCGAGCTTGATGACGGCTGGCGGCCGGCGCCACATTTCGCGCCCGAACATCACCACGCCGCCGCGCTCGCGCGAGCCGAGGATGGGATATCCGTTGCGTCCGCCGCCGGCATCGTCGCGTCCGCTAACGGCGTCGACCCGCTGAAACCAGTGTCCCGTCAGACGGCGGTTTTCGTCGTCCGCCGAAAGGACCAGCCGGACCCGGCCCGGCTCGGCCGGTTCCGGCGTCGCCAGCGTGACCGTGTTTTCACCGTCGGCAAGCGACAGGGTCAGCGATCCCGCCTCCGCGGCGATCTCCTGGCCCGGCGGCGAATAGTCGGTTTCATGCGGGCCCGGCTGCGCGTCCTGCAGTTCGATGATGAAGCCGCCCTCCGACGGCGCGACCGAAATCGACTGATAGCGCCGTCCGCCATATTCGACGTCGATCGAGTGACCGTCACGTCTGACCAGGGCCTCACCGACAACCGGACCGTCGAGGCGATCGACATAGGCCGCCTGCCAGCGGCCGATCATCGAATCCGGTAACCGTCCGACGGACTGTTCCCGGAAGCGCGCCCGTTCGGCTTCGAACTCGGCGATCTCGCCTTCCATCTCCGCCGCCCGCTGGACAAGCCGCTCGGCATTGGCTTCCAGCGCTTCCGCCCGCGCTGTCCGCTCGGCGCGGTCGGCGGCATCGCCGGCCGCTTCGGCCAGCGCGCGGTATTGCGCCGCCTGGCTGCGCTCGATCTCTGCCTGCTCCAGCATCTGCCGGACACTGTCGCGCAGCAGGGCCGCGCTGTCCGGCGTCGTTTCGGCGGGTACGGACGCGCTGCCTCCGGTGCCCTGGGCGCGCGCCTCCGGCACCGGAACGGCGATCGCGGCGAGCAGGGAAAGGGCGATACCTGCCACGGCCGTGGACGTCCATCCCGGGCGCACCCTGGTCATTGTGTCACCTGCGGCGGCACGAACGTGACCAGCCGGCTGCGGTAGAGGCGCGGATTGCCGGTTCGGTAGATCCGGATCAGGCGCTCGCCGTTGACCTTGACGCGGTAATATTCGTCCGGAGGCGACTGGCCGAACTCGGCTTCCACGAAGATGGGATGGCCGGGCTGGACCGAGGTCACCGGAACATACTCGTCGTCATCGGCCCGCTCCGGATCGGAACTGTACAGTTCGACGAGGCGGAGCTGCGGCGGTTCCGTGAACACCGGATCTTCGCAGGCGTCCTTCGGCATCATCCAGGCTTCGATACCGCGCAGGGGATCGTCCTCCGCGGGCCAGTCCGTGATCGCGCCTCTGCGGTAGCGGGCCTCCGCCGGGAGCGCCGGCGGGCCCGGGTCGCGGACGCTGAACAAGGCGCGATCGACATGCAGCCCCGTCGTCCGGTCGAACAGACGGACCTCGTAGTCGCCGGGCAGGATCAGCGGGTCCAGCGTCAATTGCGTTTCCGGGCTTTCGATCGCGATGGTGGGGAAATCGTCGCCGCCGCCGACAATGCGGAACGCCGGTCTCGGCGAGACAACAACGTAATCCGAGTTGCGGATCAGGGGCGCCTTCAGGACGCCGCCCGGAAGGCGGTCGCCCGACATCCAGAGTTCGAGCTGGTAGCTATGGGGCGTGCCGCTCTGCTCCGGCAGCCGGACGGTGATCTCCATCGGGTCGTCGGGTCCGATCGCCGTCGCCGACAGGCCGATGGCGCCGGGCGCGGCCGGCGCAACGGCATCGAACCCGCCAAGGCCGATCAGTTGAAGATTGAAAATAGCGAACTGGCCGGATGGCGCAACGGCCGGGAATTTCTGCCGGGCGTCCCCGTTGAACGCCAGCGTGCGGAAGATGCGGATCTCGTACCGGCCCGTCTCGGTCGGCGGCGGAAGCACGGCCTGGCCGGTGCGCACCGGCGCCGACGGCCCGTAGAAGCCTCGCCGCCAGGCACAGCCATAGGTGTAATGGCCGAGATGATAGAGCGAGGCGATGACGTCCCCGTCATCGCCTGAGCCGATCGGGTTCCCGGACAGTTCGGCCACCGAAACCGTTATCGGAGACCCCCAGATCGCAGCCTCACCGGGACTGGTTACGACGACGTCTTCCACTTCGATGTCCCGGCCGACCGGTTTCAGCGGCGGCGCCCAGGGCGGCGGCGTCCCGCCGACCTCGAAGCTGCGCTTGTCCAGGAGATAGGATTCCTCGCCGGCACCCTGCCACAGCCGCACTTCGTAGGTGCCGGGCGCGACCAGCCCGTCGACGGGAAAAACCCGCACGTCAGGTTCGTCGCCCGGCTGCAGCGATTCAAACGGTATGACGGCGTCCGGTCCGGTCGCCAGCAAGACGCCGCGCCGGCCGACG
>DATHRP010000257.1:0-2297 GCA_035465195.1 Afifellaceae bacterium
CCGATCTCGGCCTGGCTCTCGGCTGCCTGCAGGGCCTCGCGCCCGCGGGTTTCCAGCCACTGCTCGGCGATCTCGCGCAGCGCCGCTCGGGACAGGAAATAGGTAATTCCACTGGCAGCCACAAAGGCCGCCAGCAAAAGCGGCAGGGTGGCCCATAGGATCTTGCTGGAGATTTTCATCCCGCCCTACCGGAGCGTCAGTCCGCGAGCCGCGTCGTTTCGGTGAATTGGGGATAGAGCGACATAGAGGCTCTCAACGGATGACCGTAGTCAACCTGCTTGCGGCGGGCATAAACCAGGTTCACATAATGCAGCGGGTAGGCGACGGCGTCCGCCAGCAGCTTGACTTGCGCCTGTTTCCAGATACGGACCTGGTCGGCGGGGTTGTGGGCGCTGCGGGCGCTCTCGATCAGCTTATCGATCGCGTCGTAATGTGAGAAATTCGTGTCCGGGCTCGCTCCTGTCACGACCGTCGAGTCGGAGTGGAAGAACCGGGTGAGAAACACATCCGCATTGGGCCGCCAAGCCACATAGATCACGATCGCATTCTCGTCGGCGCGGATACGATTGTGCATCTCCCGGTGCTCGACGACCTCCAGATCGACCTTTATCCCGACAGTCGCCAGTTGATCGCGCAGGCTTTCGTAATTGGCGAGGTAATGGCCGCGTTCCGAACTCACCAGCTTCAGCTCGAACCCGTCCGCATGACCGGCCTCCGCCAGTAGGGCGCGGGCTTTCGCGGGATCATGGGCATAGTCGAGCCCCAGGCGCGCCACCTCCTGGCGCGTCAGGCCGCCGGGAAGAAACGTTGCCGGGACGGGGGAGAAGACATTCTCGACAACGCCTTCGGCGAAATGCGAGCGGAAAACCTCGCGGTCGACGGCATAGGCAAGCGCCTTGCGCACCAGCGGGTCGTCCAGCGGTGGCATCGCCGTATTGAAATGCATGGTGATCACCTGGCCTACGCCGAATACGTCGACCTGGATCAGGTCGTCGTTGCCGATCGACTGAAACCAATCCGGCTGTTCCGAACCAAAGATCACGTCGAGTTCACCGGCGCGCACGTGCCGATCGCGCTCGTCGAATTTCGGGATATACTGGACCTCAACGCCATCGATCTGCGGCCGGCCCCGGAAATAGCTCTCGTTGGCGGCGAGCCGAACTCTCGCGCCCGCTTCATGGTCTTGGAAGATGAACGGGCCGGTTCCGACCGGATGCGCCGCGAAGCCGCTGTCTCCCTGGGCTTCGGCCGCCTTGCGGCAGACGATGAAGCCGCCCGCGTAATCGGCCACCTTGGGAAAGAAGAGGATTGACGAGAGCGGAGTGTCGAAAGCCAGATCGACGGTGAAATCGTCGACCTTGGTCACGGTCATGCCGGCATAGTCGCCGGCATAGGCTGAGACCTTGGGATCTGCCGCGCGCCTGAGCGAGAACACGACGTCATCAGCAGTGAGCGGATAGGCTTCTGTCTGCGGCCCAGGGTGACACATGACGTCGCGGCGAAGTTCGAAGCGCCAAACCTGCTTGTCGCCGACGGCCTGGGGATGCGGGATCGCCACGGCGAGGTCGGGTTCAATCTCCGGCGCCTGCCCGGGCTTGTAGCGCAGCAGACCGTTGAAGATCATATCCACGACCGCCCGATCGTTTCGCGAGGCGGCGCGGTGCGGATCTCCCGTGCCGAGATCGGCGGCATCGATTCCCAATCGCAAGAGCCGAGACTCGACCGTGCCGGCTTTAACGGATGTTTCGAGGGAAGCCAGCGAAAGGAATGCGCAGACTGACGCGCAAATCAGCAGGAACTTTCTTCTGTTAGTCGGATGTTTGTCCCGCATCGGCTCCCCGGTTCCACATTTGCCGTCGATGTCTTTAAGCCCCGTGCGTTCCGCCGCTTTTCATGGCGGAGTCGGACGACAACCATATCGCCGTTCTGGTCGGGTCCAGAGGCCATACTTTCGACTCTGTTTCCTCTGGCTGTGCGACAGGTCGATCCAATTGGCGGCCCTGTCCGCGCAGGTTAGGTCGAAAGTCCGGTTGCGGGCAAGTCGCTGGTAAATAATCTGAAGATTGTCCGAACAGGGTCAAAACTCACCTCTTTGATCGGAGCGCGAGGACGTCCGTTCCACATCCAACAGCAGACATTTCGGCTCATCAGCGCAGAAAGCTTCCGCTTGCCCCCGGAAGCGGACATGATCCAGGGCCGCTCAAACCGGTGAAAATGTGCCATAACCTGCCACTCGCCGAAATCGCAGCGCGTTACCGCTCAGAGCCCATTCGCGACGACGCGCAGAACCGCAGGTT
>DATHRP010000258.1:0-1521 GCA_035465195.1 Afifellaceae bacterium
CGCGTCCGGAGGACATTCCACCAGCTTCCTGACGGTACCGAGCAGATGGAGACGCAAAGCCATTACGGATTCGCGGATATTGGCGGGGCCGCCGCCGTGTGGACCGCCGAAAAGGACGGCTCGGGACGGTGGACGAGAAGGCTGACCGACTCGCTCGGCCGCACCCTAAGGGTCGACGAGCCGGTGTCGGTCACTGGCGACCGCGTTGCCGATCTGGGACCCCTGAACACGCCGTTGATGCCAACCTCGTACATTTATGGAAAGCGCGGGCCAGTGATAGAGGTGCGGCAGGGAGCGCAGCGAAGATACTTCGCGTACGATCCGTTCGGGCGGCTTGTAAGGCAGAAGCTGCCCGAGCAGCAGGCGAACCCTGATCTCGACTCGCCGGATCCCGAGACGGGAAATCCGGGTTGGTCAAACCTCTTCGAGTACGATCATTCAGGAAATATCGTCAGCGCGACGGATGCCAACGGAGTCGTGATCAGCTCGAAATACGACGACCACGGCAGGCTTACCGCTCGCGAATACTCGGATGGAACGCCGGGAGCGACGTTCAGGTACGACCTTCTGCCGCACGGGAAGGGCGAGCTATTTGAATCGCGAAACTCGGTGTCTGTCGATCGGATCCTTTCCTTCGACGCCCTCGGCAATCCGCTTCGCGCCGAACAAGAGACCGCGGGGGAAACATACTCGCTGGAGTACGAGTACACGCTGGCCGGGGAAATAAGATCGGAGCGGTATCCTTCAGGCAAGACCACCGTCTCCGAGCACGACGGATTCGGCGATCTTCGGAGAGTCGCCGTCAGGGCGGGCGGGACAGAAGCTACTTACGCCAACGGTTTCCGTTACGCTCCGAACGGAAAAGCGATGTCGATCCGGCTCGGCAACGGCAGTTGGGAATCCGCCGGATTCGACGCGTCGGGCCGGCTGATCAGGCTCGGACTCGGTTCATCCGCAGAGGACGATTCGCTTTGGAAGGCGGTCTACGGTTACGGCGAACCAGTGAATGGATCTCCCGCCGATCCCTCGAGGTCGAACGGGGCGGTGACCCGGATCGCCGTCTCGTCCGACGCATGGCCCGGGGCCTTCGTGCACAAGTTCAGATACGATCCGGCGGGAAGGCTTTCGAGCGCTGAAGAGGAACTGAACGACTCACGCGTATGGACTCAGGCATTCGGATACGACCGGTTCGGCAACAGGACCTCGGCCCGCACGACGATCGGGGAGTTTGACGAGAACGCGGTTGCCGACTTCGATCCCGCGACCAACCGGCACTTGCCTTCGAGCGGGTTCGAATATGACCGCAACGGAAACGTTACGCGGGATCCGGACGGCCGAGTGTTCGTTTTCGACGGAAGAAATCTGCTGACCGAGGTGCGGAGCCCCGACGGAGTTCTGATCGCTCGCTACGAGTACGGCCCGAATGGCCGCCGCGTCAGGGCAGTGACTCCCCTTGAAACTCGCGTGTTCGTGTATTCGCTGGGCCGGCTTGCGTCGGAATACTCGACGCGATCGGATCCC
>DATHRP010000259.1:0-9316 GCA_035465195.1 Afifellaceae bacterium
GTTGAACTTCTCGTTCAGTTCCGTGTCGTGGTCGGCCCAGAACTCGAAGTTGTTGACCAGCGCCGTCTTCATGTTTTCCGGCGCCGTCGGCATGTGCGGGCCCATGTCGGTCTTGCCGTCCATGAACTTGCCGACGAGTGCCGACGAGGACTTGCGGGCCGGGCCATAGGAAATCCACTTGGCCTGGTCGGCGAGCCGCTGCGTGTCGGTCGCGTACTTGATGAAGTCCATCGCGAGATCCTTGTTCGGAGCGCCCTTCGGGATCACGAACAGGTCGAAGTCGAGGATCTGGCCGTCCCAGACGATCTCGAACGGTTTGTTTTCGCTGACCGCGGCATTGAAGATACGGCCGTTGTAGGCAGTCGACATCACCACTTCGCCGTCGGCCAGAAGCTGCGGCGGCTGTGCGCCGGCTTCCCACCAGACGACATCGTCCTTGATGGAGTCCAGCTTGGCAAAGGCACGATCGACGCCCTCGTCGGTGTCCAGCACGTCATAGACGTCGCCAGGGGCCACGCCGTCGGCGATCAGGGCCATTTCGAGGCTGGCCTTGGCGCCCTTGCGCAGGCCACGCTTGCCAGGGAACTTCTCCGTGTCGAAGAAGTCGGCCATGGTCGACGGCTTCTCGTTCGGGAACTTGCTCGCATCGTAGGCGTAGATCGTCGACCAGACGATGCTGGCCACGGCGCAATCGGTCAGCGCGCCGTCGATGAAATCCTCGGTCGCCGGCGTGCCATCGGGCGCGGGCGGAAGGGCAGAGGCGTCGATCGGCTCAAGCAGGCCCTCGTCGCAATAGCGAACCGCGTCGGAATATTCGACGTCGGCGATATCGATCGAGACGTTGCCGGCCTCGACCTGCGCCTTGATCGGCGTAGCCGGGTTGTCGGCGTCGACCGAGTTCACCTTGTTGCCGGTCTCTTTCATCCACGGCTTCTGGTAGGCCTCGACCTGGCTTTTTGTGTATGCCCCGCCCCAGGACATCACGGTAATTTCGCCGGCCTGGGCAGGCAGAGCGGCGAGCGCAATGCCGACGCCGAGCGCACTGGAGGCAAGAAGTTTCGTAAGCGACATATACAGTCTCCCATTTTGGCGGCGCGGGCTCGCCTTGGCGACCCGCGCCATACAGCTTCCCGCGCCTTGACGCGGGCTCTCCATATCAGCCCGGGATCTGGTCCAGGGCCCGACAATCCTCAGGATACCAGCCGACATTGGTCTGCTGGCCAGCCTTCAGATCCTTGCGTCCGGCGCGATTGCGCACCTTGACGACAAATTCGTCCGTGCCGGCAACGGACATGCGGACACGGATATGATCTCCGAGATAGATCAGTTCCTCGATCGTGCCAGGTACGATGACGGGCGTGGTATCCGGCTGCGGCTCGAGTTCCACCCGTTCCGGCCGGATCGAAAGGGTCGTGCGGGAGCCGACCTCGTCGACATTGACCTTCTTCGTCTTCACCGTCACGCCGCCGTCGAGTTCCACGGTGCAGACATCGCCGTCGATGGACTTGATCATCCCGTTCAGCCGGTTGTTCTCGCCGATGAACTGGGCAACGAAGGAATTTTCCGGCTTTTCGTAGAGCAGCGCCGGGGTCGAAAGCTGCTGGATGACGCCGTCGTTGAAGACGGCGATCCGGTCCGACATGGTCAGCGCTTCCGACTGGTCGTGCGTGACGTAGACCACCGTGACGCCGAGACTCTCGTGGATATGCTTGATCTCGTACTGCATCTGCTCGCGCAGCTGCTTGTCGAGCGCACCGAGCGGTTCGTCCATCAGGACGAGCTTGGGATCGAAGACCAGGGCACGGGCGACCGCGACACGCTGCTGCTGGCCGCCGGACAACTGGGCCGGACGGCGGCTGCCGAAGCCGGGCAGTTCGACCATCTCCAGCGCCCGCTTGACCTTCTGCTCGACCTCCGCGCCCGGCAACTTGCGGACCTTCAGCGGGAAGGCGAGATTTTCGGCGACCGTCATGTGCGGGAAGAGGGCGTAGTTCTGGAACACCATGCCGATGCCGCGCTTGTGCGGCGGAACGTTGGTGATCGGCGTACCTTCCAGGACGATCTGGCCGTTGGTCGGCACTTCGAAGCCGGCCAGCATCATCAGCGTTGTCGTCTTGCCGGAACCGGAAGGACCCAGCAGGGTCAGGAATTCGCCTCTGGCAATATCCAGATTCAGGTCTTTGACGACAAGTGTCTCGCCGTCATAGCTTTTCTGCACCTGGTCAAAGACCACGGCGCTGTCTGTCCCCGCCAATGCCACTCGCCACTCTTGGTTATAGTATGGTCGTTATTTGGCCCGCATCCGAACATTTGAGCGATAAATGGTCAAGCCGAAATCATAGGCAGGCTCTGGTTATGGTTTAGGCCAGCAATTCCGGGGCCTGCGGCAATGTTGCATGGGTCGGCGTATTCGATTGCGAAGGCGGTCGCCTTGTCCTAAATCGGGATTTGGGTGCGACGGGCCGGGATCGGCGACGGGATCGTTGTGCGGGGGACTTGAACCGCGCACGGCCGGCGATCCGGCAAGACACGGAGCCTGTCATGAGCCTGAGCGAACAATCCGCACCGACAAGCGATGCGATAGCCACCAACGGCATCTCGAACTACGGCTGGACGACGATCGTCCTGCACTGGATCGGGGCGATCGCGATCCTCGTTTCGTATCTGACGGGCGAGGCGATGGAAGACCGCAGCGCCGGCACCTATGCGAGCCACGTGTCGTGGGCTGCAGTGCTGGCCATCCCGCTGATCGTCCGGGTCGTCTGGCGCATGGCCGACGGCATCCGGCGGACGTCCGACCAGGCCGCCCTCTTCCACCTGGCCTCGAAGATCGTCATGATCGGTTTCCTGGTCACGATCGTCGTATCCGTCGTCACCGGCATCCTGCTGCCATGGAGCGTCGGCAACCCGCTGGAGGTATTTTCGCTCAGCATTCCCTCGCCGCTGGCGCGGATGCGCGAACTGCACGAAATACTGGAAGAAACGCACGAGGTGGCGGTCCAACTGTTCATACCGCTGGTCGCGCTGCACGTCGCCGGCGCACTGAAACATGCCTTCGTCGACCGCGACAACGTGCTGAAGGGCATTTTCGTGCCGGTCGGCAAGCGCTAGGGCTCGCTGCCGCATGCGCCTTGCGTTTGCTGGCGCTACCGCAAGGCGCAGTCATGCTGCACAATTGCCGGGTCTGGGGAATGCGGGGGTAGGGCTATGTGCAAAACCAGCAAGGCGGGCACGGCGAAGCCGACCGTCCGGATCGACAATGACCGCGCCCGGGTAACGGAATGGCGGTTTGCCGGCCGCGGCGACAATACCGGCTGGCACCGCCACCAATTCGATTATGTCGTCGTGCCGCTGTTCGACGGCGCGCTGGAGATCGTGGACGGGTCCGGCGAGACCAGCCGCGCGGAGATGCGCCATGGCGTCCCCTATTTCCGCAACGCCGGCGTCGAGCACGACGTCGTCAATGCCAACGACTTCGAATGCGCGTTCGTGGAGATCGAGTTCCTGGATCCGTGACACCGGACAACATGCCCGCATGGCAGGCATGCACCGGAGGGGCGTGCCGGCGGGGCCGCATTCTGATACGGTTTCGCGGCAACGCGCCTCCACGGGCGCGGGGAGGGAACGGACGTGGCCGAGCTGGCGGGTGAAGCCGAGCAAAATGCCGACAGCATGACGCAGGCCGAAGCTGCCCGGCGCGCGATGGGCGGCATCGGCATGATGCTCGTCGCGCTCACGATCGTCCCGATGATGGACGCGGCGGCGAAGTATCTCTCGGACGATCTGGCCACCATGCAGATCGTCTGGGCACGCTACTCCTTCCATCTGCTGTTTCTGCTTCCGGTGATCCTCTGGCGCTTCGGCCGGCGCGCCTTCCACACCCGGCGCCCGGCAATGCAGGTCGTCCGCGGCTCGCTGCTGGCGACATCGACCTTCCTGTTCTTCGCGGCAATCGCCCACATGCCGCTCGCCGACGCCATCGCGACGATCTTCGTCTATCCGTTCATCGTCACCGCCCTGTCACCGGCGGTGCTGGGCGAGCCGGTCGGCATCCGGCGCTGGATTGCGGTTTTCGTCGGTTTCGCCGGCGCGCTGATCGTCATCCGGCCGACGGGCGCGGTGATGAGCGAAGGCGTCGTGCTTGCATTGGCTGCCGGCATGGGCTTCGCCGGCTACACCCTGTTCACGCGCAAGCTCGCCGGCATCGATCCGCCGTTGATCACGCTTGCCTTCACCGGCCTCGTCGGCGCCGTGGGTTCAAGCTTCTTCCTGCCGTTCGTGTGGATTTCGCCCGAGCCGCAGCACTGGCCGCTGCTCGCCTTTATCGGACTTTGCGCCGCGGTCGGCCATTTCCTGATCATCCTCGCCTACGAGCGGGTTCGCGCGGCGACGCTCGCACCACTCGGCTATTTCGAAATCGTCACGGCGACGCTGCTCGGTTTCGTGATCTTCGGCGATTTCCCCGACCGGGTGACCTGGCTCGGCATCGCCGTCATTGTCGCCAGCGGCATCTACATCTCCTACCGCGAACGGGTGAACAACGCGCTGTCCGCGCGCACCGCGCCGAAACAGCGGCTTTAGCGCCAAACCGGAAGCCGGCGCGAAACTTCCGGGAACCGATCTCCACCTCCGGCGTTGAAAGGCCAGCGTTCAGTGAATGGAGATGGTACAATGGTTGACAAGAATTACAGCACGATGCCTGAAAAAGACCGCGAAACCACGGTCGTGACGACCGATCGCGGATCCAGTTCAGGTGCAGCCTGGTTTTTCGTGGGCGCCTTTATCGTGATCGCCGCGATAATCGGCTATTTCTATCTCGGCACCGCCGACGATGGCGACGTCGATATCTCTGTCGAGGCTCCAAGTGTCCAGCAGCCGACCACGGAGGCGCCGACTTCAGAGGCCCCGGCCGCTGACGCGCCTGCGGCGGATGCGCCGGCAGGGGATGCTCCTGCCGCCGATCAGCCGACCCAGTAAATTCCTGACTGCCGGCGGAGTATCCGCCGGCAGTCTTTCTTTTCGGACATCCTGTCCGATGCCCCTCTGACGCAAGACAGGGCCGCGCTTTCCTCAAGCCCGGCCGGGAGACTCTGCCATGCTCGGCACAATTCTCATCATCATACTGATCCTGCTCCTGATCGGCGCGCTGCCGACATGGAACTACAGCCGCAGCTGGGGCCGCGCGCCGTCCGGCGTGATCGGCACGATCCTGGTGATCGTACTCATCCTGCTGCTTCTCGGCGCGATCTGACGTCGTCGCGACGGCCTCCGCCGGCCGCGCTTCAATCCGGCTATTCCGGTTCGAGGTGCCCGGGCAGGAGGCTGTCGTAGTCGCCGGTCTCGTCTACCGGATTGTCGTATCGGATCATCTGGCACAGGCCGGTTTCCGGTTCGCCATCATCATCGGCGCGGGCGAAGATCATTCCGCTCCATCCCAAAGTGAACCGGTACCCGCAGGCGGCCTCGGATGTCGACCGGACATGGACGACCAGCCGCTTCGGGTCGGGCCCCTTCCAGCTCCGGCTGACCTCCAGGATGATCCGCTCGCCACGCGAGAGCGGGTTCAGAAGTCCGCCGTCGTGCATCTTGTCGATCACCCTGCCGCGGAAGATGAAATCCGACTGGGCGACGTGTTCTGCGGCGGAGAGCGGCCGGCAGGAACAGGCGACGGCCCGGTCCGGTCCGCCAAACCAGGCGAGCATCACCACCAGAGCAAGGCCCGCGGGCCTCGTGACCGATCCCATTTCGGCTCGCCCAATCTCGCACATCGCAGATCCCTTCTCCGCCAATTCGTGAAAGCTATCGCATCCGGGGTTATGCGGTATAGTGCGCCCGCAGCATCCCCTTGCACCATCGGGAGTTTTCGATGTCCACCGCCTTCACCGATCATCTCAGGAGCGAGCTGGCCGGCCTGAAGGAGGCCGGACTCTACAAGTCGGAGCGCGTGATCACCTCGCCGCAATCGGCGCATATCGCGGTCGCCGGCGGCGGGCAGGTGCTCAACTTCTGCGCCAACAATTATCTCGGGTTGGCGGATAACGAGGAACTCGAGGCCGCGGCGAAGGCGGCCGTCGACCGCTACGGCTACGGCATGGCGTCCGTGCGCTTCATCTGTGGCACCCAGGAAGAACACAAGCAGCTCGAGGCGCGCATCGCTGGTTTCCTCGGGATGCAGGACGCGATCCTTTATTCCTCCTGCTTCGACGCCAATACCGGCCTGTTCGAGACGCTGCTCGGGCCGGAGGACGCAATCATCTCCGACGCGCTGAACCACGCCTCGATCATCGACGGCGTGCGGCTCTGCAAGGCGAAGCGGCTGCGCTACGCCAACAACGACATGGGGGAACTGGAAGAGCGGCTGAAGGAGGCGGCCGGCTGCCGTTTCCGGATGATCGCCACCGACGGCGTCTTTTCCATGGACGGCATCACTGCCAACCTACCGGCGATCTGCGACCTGGCGGAGAAATACGATGCCATGGTGATGGTCGACGACAGCCATGCCACCGGTTTCGTCGGCAAGCACGGGCGCGGCACGCCGGAGCAATGCGGCGTGGAAGGCCGCGTCGACATCATCACCTCGACGCTCGGCAAGGCGCTCGGCGGCGCGTCGGGCGGCTATACGGCGGCGAGCGCGGAGATCGTCGACTGGCTGCGCCAGCGCTCCAGGCCCTATCTCTTTTCCAACACGCTTGCGCCCGTGATCGCGGCGACTTCGCTGAAGGTCTTCGAGCTGATCGAGAACGGCACGGAGCTGCGCGCCCGGCTCGCGGCCAACGCGGATTTCTTCCGCGAACGGATGACGGCGCTCGGCTTCACCCTGGTGCCGGGCAGCCATCCGATCATCCCGGTCATGCTGGGCGACGCCGTGCTCGCCCAGGAGATGGCGGCAAAACTGCTGGAGCGCGGCATCTACGTTATCGGCTTCTCCTACCCCGTCGTTCCGGAAGGCAAGGCGCGGATACGCACGCAGATGTCGGCGGCGCATTCGCGGGCCGACGTGGAGACGGCTATCGATGCCTTTGCCGAGGTCGGCCGCGAACTCGGCGTCATTTCGTAAAGCCCGGCAAGGACGACAGACATGCGGAACACGATGAAGGCGCTGGTCAAGGCGAAGGCGGAGCCCGGCATCTGGATGGAGGAGGTGCCGGTGCCCGATGTCGGGCCGAACGACGTGCTGATCAAGGTGAGGAAGACCTCGATCTGCGGTACCGACCTGCACATCTACAAGTGGGACGAGTGGGCGGCGGCGACGATCCCGGTGCCGATGGTCGTCGGCCACGAATTCATGGGCGAGGTCGTCGACAAGGGCGACGCCGTTTCGGAATACCAGCGCGGCGAGCGGGTGTCGGGCGAGGGCCACATCGTCTGCGGCCACTGCCGCAACTGCCGCGCCGGGCGCGGCCATCTCTGCCGCAACACGATCGGAGTCGGCGTGCACCGGCCCGGCGCATTCGCCGAATATATCTCCATCCCGCAGCACAATGTGGTGCGGCTGCCCGATGACGTGCCGGACGAGATCGGCTCTATCCTCGATCCGTTCGGCAACGCCGTGCACACCGCGCTGTCCTTCGACCTCGTGGCCGAGGACGTGCTGGTCACTGGCGCCGGGCCGATCGGCACCATGGCGGCGCTGGTCGCCCAGGTGGTCGGCGCGCGCAAGGTGGTGATCACCGACGTCAACCCGCTGCGCCTTAAGTTGGCGAAGCAGATGGGCGTGCAACACACGGTCGATGCCTCGAAGGAGAATCTGCGCGATGTGATGGCCCGCATCGGCATGACCGAGGGCTTCGACGTGGGGCTGGAAATGTCGGGCGCCGCGCCCGCCTTCCGCGACATGATCGGCGTCATGAACAATGGCGGCAAGATCGCCATCCTCGGCATCGCGCCGACCGCCTTCGAGATCGACTGGAACAAGGTGATCTTCAAGATGCTCACCCTGAAGGGCATCTACGGGCGGGAGATGTTCGAGACATGGTACAAGATGATCGCGCTGATCCAGACCCGCCTCGACCTTGCGCCGCTGATCACCCACCGCATCGCCGCCGACGATTTCAAGGAAGGCTTCGAGGCGATGGCGGCGGGCGACGCCGGCAAGGTGGTGATGGACTGGTGAGGGGTTCGATAACCCGCTACGTGCGATCCTCGGGTTCCCGACCCGGAAACGGACGTTCAATGTTCCGATCTAAGCGCCTGTTATTGCTGACCTGTATCGCGGTGGCGGCAACCTCCGCTTCCCCTGTTGGCACGGCGAAACCGGCATTGGCCCAGGAGAAGCCCATGAGCCTTGCATCAAGCGATCACTGGGAATTCTTTCCGCGCACGATCGACGACAAGACCGCCTTCATCTTCTACGATGAGGGCATCAGCGGCCGTATCAACGACAGTGGCTTGCCGGACCTCCTCGTCGTCCGGTTGAAGTTCAAACAGCCGAGGCCCGACGGCCTGTCGTCGCAGGAGGAATTCGAAGCACTGAGCGCTTTCGAAGACCGGCTGATGCCGGTCGTCGACGCGTTGGGCGGACTCTATGTCGGCCGGATGACCTTCGACGGCTACCGGCGGTTTCACATCTTCCTGCCCGCAGGAGCCGACCACAGGACGCCGATGAAGGCGCTCGCAGACGAAACCGGATATCCGCTGGAATTCTCGCTGGGACCGGATCCCGACAAATCGGGCTACTGGCAGATCTATCCCGATGCCGACGAGCGCCAGATCATCTCGGACCTCGACCTGCTGCGGAACCTGGAAAGCAACGGTGACAATCCGGAAATCGAGAGGCAGATCGATCACCTGGCCTACCTTCCGTCGGAACAGGCCAGACTGGCATTCCGGTCATGGGTCGAGGATCAGGGTTACAGCGTCTCCGGGACGAGGGAAGTGGCCGGCGAAGAACTGCCGTTCGCCCTGGAATTCACCCATGTGGGGCGAACCGCATATCCGGACGTGACCGGTCATTCGATCGCCATCTCGCGCAAGGCGAGGGAACTCGGCGGGACCTACGACGGATGGGGAACCACGGTCGAGAAACAGTAACCCGATCGACAAGGCGACGCCCTGCGTGCCTTCGGGTGTCGGCTCCCTGTATCCCTTCGATCTTCGCGGCACGGTTTCCGGCGCTGCCGACGCCGGCGCGCGACGTGCTCGCCTTCAAGGACGAGCGCGAGTTCCGCTATATCGGCAAGGGCGCCGTGCAGATCTACGACCTGCATGACATCACGACTGGCAAGGCCGTCTTCGGCGCCGATATTCGCCTGCCCGGCATGAAATACGCCGTCATCGCCCGCCCGCCGGTGGTCGGCGGCAAGGTGAAGAGCGTTGA
>DATHRP010000260.1:0-3901 GCA_035465195.1 Afifellaceae bacterium
GATCCCCGTCGGCTCCGGCAACACCGAAAGGCTTATGGCGGCAGTCCAGCTGCTGAAGCCGGAAATCCTGGCGCTGACGCCGTCCTACGCGCTGCATCTCGCCGAATGGGCCGCCGAGCGCGGCATCGACATCGAAGCTTCCAGCGTAGAACGCATTCTGGTCGCGGGCGAACCGGGAGGCGGCGAGGTCGCACTGCGGTCGCGTCTTGAGGCGGCCTGGGGCGCCAGGGTGACCGAGGCGATGGGCATCGGTGACATCTCCGTATCGCTTTGGGGCGAATGCGAGGAGCAGTCCGGTATGCATTTTTCCGGCCGCGGTTTCGTTATTTTCGAGTTGATCGAACCGGAAAGCGGGATACCGGTCCCCCTGGAAGACGGCGCGGAAGGGGAGTTGGTCTATACTCATCTCCTCCACCGCGCAGCGCCGCTGCTGCGGTTCAGAAGCCGTGATCATGTCCGGCTGAGCGTCGGTCCGTGTGCCTGCGGGCGCACCGCGCCGCGCGTGCGCTGCATCGGGCGAACAGATGATATGCTGATCGTGCGTGGCGTTAACGTCTTTCCCACGGCCGTTCGCGAGGTGGTGGCCGGGTTCGCTCCCGATGTCAGCGGCGTCATTTCGATCCGCCCGCCGGTAAGTGGCGTCAAGCAGACGCCGCCGCTGCCGGTCACCGTGGAATTGGCCGAGGGCGTCGAGGCCGACGGCGACCTCGCCGAAAGGATTGCCCGGCAGATCCGCGACACGCTGGTCTTCACGCCCGATGTCACGCTGGTTCCGTGGGGCACGCTGCCGCGAAGCGACTACAAGTCCAAACTGGTCGACTGGTCCGGCACCAGATCATGAGGAGATTGGAATGAGAAAATTGCAGACGCAGGGCGTCCACCACATCACGCTGACGGGCGCCGATCGCCAGACGTCGATCGATTTCTGGGAAGGCGTGCTGGGCATGCCGTTCGTTTTCGAGCAGCCCAACCTCGACAAGGCGTCCGAAAGCCACCTCTATTTCGATCCGGGCGACGGCAGGCTGATCACCATCTTCACCGATGAAAGCCGCAAGCCGGACGGCGAGCGCACGCCAACCGATCCGGGGTGCGTCCACCACATCGCCTTTTCCGTGTCACAGGCAACATTCAAGCAGACCGTGGAGCGGCTCGACGAGCGCGGCGTTCATCACAGCGGCGTCAAGGATCGCGGTTTCATGGATTCCATCTATTTCCAGGATCCGCTCGGCCTGTTGATCGAGCTGGCCTCGTACCGCTTCGAGCCGCCGTTCGGATACAATCATGTCGACGTGCTCCTGGAGGCGCACAAGCTTCGAGTCGAACGCAGCGACTACAATATCGCCGAGGTTCACCTGGCCGATGCGATCGAGAGGCTGGTCGTCAGAAACAGGGGCACGCTGTCCGAGGATCGCCGGCCGAAGGATCCGTATCCGAGATCGTGAGAGTGGGGCGGGAACGGCCCCGATCGCAAGTATGGGAGGTTACCATGAAGCTTTATATGCACCCCGTTTCCATCACCAGTCGGCCGGTTCGGTTGCTGATCGCCGAAAAGGGTCTCGACGTGGAGGAGGAGGTCGTCGACCTGATGACCGGCGCCCATCACCAGGAACCCTTTATCTCGGTCAATCCGAGCCGCCTGGTTCCTGTGCTGGAGGACGGCGACCTCAGGCTCACCGAGAGCTCGGCGATCCTGAAATACCTCGCCGACAGGTTCGACCTGCCGGAATATCCGAAAGAGCTGAAGACGCGGGCGATGGTCAACGAGGCGATGGACTGGTTCAACACCAACTTCTATCGCGACTGGGGCTACAATCTCTGCTACCCGCAGCTCTATCCGCACCACAGGCGGCCGAGCGAAGAGGGCCAGCAGGCGACGCTGCAATGGGGCGCTGAGAAGTCAGCGTTCTGGCTGCAGGTGCTGAATGACCACTGGCTGGGCAGGGGAACAGCCTACCTGGTCGGTGACCGGATTACCATTGCCGACTATCTTGGAGCGGGAATTACCGCCCTCGGCGAGATGGTCCGCTACGATTTCGGCAAGTACCCGAATGTCCGCGCTTGGCTCGATCGCGTCGAGAGCCTTGAGAACTGGAGCAAGGTGAGCGAAAGCATCGACGGCTACGCGGCTTCGCTCAAGGACCAGCCGTTCGTGACGTGAGCCAGGGGCGCAACTGGCCGCCCCGTTGGGTTTCCCCGGAATTGGTTTTGCGGTTCAGAAACCGTATGCCAGCCGCACGCCACCCCAGTGGCGGCCGTTGACGAAGATCGGAGCGGAGAGATCCTTCATCATCACGAATTTGCCGCCGCCCATATCACGACGGTAGACCTGGAGCAGGAACGGCGACGTTGACTGGCCCGCCTTGAGCCCGACGCGATCATTGAAAAGACGGCGGTTGCGACAGTTGGCGGCGTTCCAGACCGGATCTTTGCCCTGCGGCCGGGAGAACTTGAGGTTGTGAGTCGGCAGGTATCCGTTTCGGTCCACGGTAGCGCAGAAAATCACCCTGTCGTCGAAATTGAGCGCTGGCTCCTGGATGGGCGGCAGCACGTCGTCTGTGAACCGGGTGAAGGGAGCCATCAGCTGCTGCGGATCGGTGTCCGGAATCGGGGTGTAGGTCAGGTCGAACAGGTCCGCTTCCGAGATCCGGCGATCGGTTATTCCGGTCTCGAACGCCGCGCGGATTTCCGCGGCAATGGCAATCACCTTGTCGATGAAGATGCGGTCGGCGGTATTCGCGCCGATCGCCACGCTGCCCTGCACGATCCGCTCGCTGGTATCGATCAGTGCCGTCACCCGCTTTCGCGATTCATGCACGCCGGCGACGGTCTGTTCGAACCCGGTCGACATCTGCTGGAAAACCGGGCCGAATGCGCGGCTGGCACTGTCCACTTCCTGGGCTCGGTTGACGATCTCCTGTGTGGCTTCAGATGTGCCGCGAACCCGCTCGGACACATCGGCAAGCGCGGAATCGGTAGCAGTCGCCTCATCCAGGACGGCGCTGGCTTCGCCCGAAATCGCGCCGGCTTCACCGCGCAATTCCTCGATTCCGGATGACAGCCCATTTATCGAACGCTGGATCAGGTCGGCAGCGGCGGCGGTCTTGTGCGAAAGTTCGTTGATCGCTTCGGCGACGACCGCGAAGCCGCGGCCGGACAAGCCGGCACGCGCCGCCTCGATCTTGGCGTTGATGGCCAGAATATTCACCTGCTTGGCGATGTCCGTTATCGCGGTATTGCTGTCGAGCACATGCTTCAGTGATTTCTCGACTTCGGTCATGCGATCGCCGAGCTCCTGGACCCAGGTGGCGCCATCCTTGGTGCGTGTGCCGGAACTGCGGATGCGCTGGACGGAATTCTCGACAGCCTGCAGCATCGAGGCGGCGTCTTCCGCGACGCTGTGCGCCGCAGCGATGACTGCCTCGTTCGCCTTCATCACCATGTCCGCGCCGCGCTCGGCATCCGCCATCAAGGCCTGCTGCCGCGACGATTCGGAATCGACCTGGTCGAGGAACCCGGCGACATCGACAACATCGTGCCCGAGCGACGAGGCGGAGCGTGCAAGATCGTCGATATCCGATTGTCCGACAAGGACGTCCGAATCCAGCTTGTTTTTCTGAGCTACTGCGGTCATTCGCTTACCGTTTTTCAGTCGACGCAGCATTTACTTTAGACCTAAAAAGTTTCTGCCAGATTTAAACCGAAGGGACTGATGCCAAGAGGTCGTGGATCGTTCGGGTAATCGGGCAAGATATTGAATATGCAGAAGAATTTCGGGCGGGTGAGGGCGCGATGCAACGCTCTGAAAGGGCAGGATGAACCCTGCCGGCGCGAAATAAAACACGTCTGAGTAGATCTTCGCGGAGGGCACACCAGAAACGTCTCCGCCGAGACGGAGCCTGGT
>DATHRP010000261.1:0-1769 GCA_035465195.1 Afifellaceae bacterium
TCCGGCCCGGGCCGTCATGGTCGGAGACTCGGTCACCGATCTACGAGCCGCTCTCGGCGCCGGTTTTCGTTTCGTGTTTGCCCGCTACGGCTATACGGATCCGGACGATCCGTCGCTTCACGGCGAGTGGCCTTCGATCGACGGATTTGGCGAGCTCGAGCTGCTATTGTCTCGGTGACGAGCGGCCAAGTAACATTCGATGCATTAATACGGTCGGGGGGACCCAATGACAACAACCGGAAGAGCTGCCTTCTGGCGGACCACCATCCTTGTTTTCGGCTCAGTGGCGTCCGCTACCGCACTCGCGCAACAGAGCGCCAGCCGGATCGCATTCGATTACGAAACCTGGGATCAGTATCTCGGCGGCTCCGATTCGTCGCAGTATTCCTCGCTCGATCAGATAGACCGGGACAACGTCGGCCAGCTCGATGTCGCCTGGACCTTCGAGTACGGCGGCGGCGCGCCGAATTTCAATCCCATCGTCGTCGATGACGTGATGTATGTGCTGGCCCAGTTCCCGCGTCCCGAAGGTCCGGCTTTCGTTGCCCTGGATGCCGCGACAGGCGAAGAGATCTGGCGTTCCCCGATCCAGGGTCAGGTCGGGTCGCGCGGCGTGAACTATTGGGAAAGCGAGGATCGCTCCGATCGTCGGCTGATCTTCCTCAACAGCGGCATGATGTCCGCCATCGATGCCGAAACCGGCGAGCCGATCACGTCCTTCGGCGACAACGGCAAGGTCGACATCCGGATCGGGCTGGAAGGCGATATCGACGAGATTCCCGGGATGCAAACCAGTAATCCGGGTCGCGTTTTCGAGGATCTGATCATCTACTCTCTGCCTGGCCGCGGCACGAGCTACAACGCGTATCCGGCCGATATTCATGCCTACAACATTCTGACCGGGCGCCTCGAGTGGGTCTTTCACACGGTACCGCGCGAAGGCGAATTCGGCGCCGACACCTGGCCTGAAGAAGGACTCGGAAACTACGGTGGCGTCCACAACTGGAGCGAGTCGACCGTCGATTCCGAACTCGGCATCGTCTACATCCCGACCGGAACGGCGCGCTTCGATTTCTACGGCGGCAATCGCCGCGGGGACAATCTTTTCGGGAACAGCCTGGTCGCTCTCGATGCCCGTACCGGCGAACGACTCTGGCATTTTCAGACCATTCACCACGATATGTGGGACCTGGATATCCCGCAGGCGCCAAAGCTCCTGACGGTCAACCACGACGGCGAGGAGATCAAGGCCGTCGCCCAGGCAACGAAACAGGGTCTGCTATTCGTATTCAATCGCGAAACCGGCGAGCCGCTCTGGCCCATCGAAGAACGCCCGGTGCCGGCCAGCGATGTCCGCGGCGAACAGGCATCGCCGACGCAGCCGTTCCCGACACAGCCACCGCCGTTTGCGCGTCAGACATTCACGGCCGACGACATCAACCCGTATCTGCCGGCCGAAGAGCGGGCAGCGTTGCGTGAGAATTTCGCGTCGGTCTGGCGAAACGAAGGCCCGTACACACCGCCGAGCCTCGAGGGAACGATCATGCTGCCCGGCCACAACGGCGGGACGAACTGGGGCGGATCCGCCGTCGATCCGGAGAGCGGTCGCTTCTTCGTCGTCTCCAAGGAATTGCCGACGCTCGTCACGTTGTTTCCTCCGGGCGAAGGGGGCGGCGGCGGGAAGATCCCCATCCTCCCCGAGTACGTGCAGTCCGTGACGGACACGGAGGTGGTGCTCCGCAACTACGCGGGCGAGGAGTTCCGGTACC
>DATHRP010000262.1:0-4461 GCA_035465195.1 Afifellaceae bacterium
GATCGCGCGCCATGACGGCACCGTTACGGAATGGACGGGTGACGGCTTCGTCGCCCTTTTCGGCGCACCGATCGCGCTGGAGGATCATCCGCGCAGAGCCATCGCCGCGGCGATCGAATTCGTCAGCGCATTCGAAGCGCATCGCACCAAGGTTGACAACCCTGCGGAGGCAACCGCGATCACTGTCGGTATCCATACCGGACCCGCCGTGGTCGGCGTGCGCGGAAGCGGGCCGGGTGACGTCTTCACGGCAATCGGCGTAACCACGGGAACCGCCAGGAGCATCCGGCAGACGGCGCTGTCCGGCGAGATCCTCTGCAGCGACGTGACCTACGCCGTCGTCGGATCGGAAATTTCAGCCGAACCCGTGCTGCGCAACGATGACGGCCAGCGCGCCTACCAGGTCCGGGCGTTTTCCCAGTACCGGTCGGGCGTGCCCCGGCGCCCGCGGCCCGATCGCAGCCGATTTCTCGGCCGCGCCCGGGAAATGGTCATGCTCTTCGGCCGGCTCAACAACCTGCAATCGACCGGCGGGCAGATCGTCTCGATCACCGGCGAGCCGGGGATCGGCAAGTCACGCCTGGTCGACGAGTTCGAGCGGAATCTCCAGGACCAGCCCGAACGGTTGTTCCGGGCCCATTGCCTGCCGCATGGGCAGGCCAGCCCCTACATGCCGATCGCCAACCTGCTGCGCGACATAAGCGGCATTCCGGGGAAACTCGGAGACGAGCAGGTCATCAGCACCCTGCTCGAAAGGCTCGGCGCGATCGGCTTCGCCGCGGCGGAAACCCGGCCGCTCCTGATGCAGGTCTTCGGACAGGATCCGCCGCGCGAGGTTCTCGACCATCTGTCGCTGAACGAAAGACGCCGGCGCGTCTTCGACCTGCTGCACAATCTGATCGCGCTGGAGGCCGAAATGTCGGGCCTCGTGCTCCTGATCGAGGACGTCCACTGGATCGACAGCACTTCGGAAGCCTGGCTGGCGGAGGAAACAAGGCGGCTTGCCGGCCTGCCGGTCCTGCTGCTGGCCACCCACCGGCCCGGCTACACGCCACCGTGGCACGGCATGTCGTCGGCAACATAAATATCCCTTCCGCGGCTTGCGCCCGACGAAAGCCGCGGCCTGGTGGAATCGGTCCAGGGCGCCAATCGCCTGCCCGACGAAACGGTTCGGATCCTCGTCGACAAGGCCCAGGGCAACCCGTTCTTCCTCGAGGAACTGGCCTATGCCTGCGCGGGAAACGAAGCCGGACTCGAAGGCATACCCGACACGGTCCAGGCCGTCATCGCGTCGCGTATCGACAGACTGCCCGCGGCGGACAAGCGCCTGCTGCAGATCGCCGCCGTGGTCGGCGCCCGCATTCCGTTGAGCGTGCTGGAAAAGATCGACGGCATGGACACGAGCGGACGCTGGCAAAGCCTGAACACCCTGCAGCAAGCCGAACTGCTCTACGAACGGCGCAGCATTCCCGAACGCGTCTTCGCGTTCAAGCACGCGCTCACACAGGATGCCGCCTACGCCGGCATGATCGCAACGTCGCGCAGGGACCTGCACAAGGCGACGGCGGAGGCGCTGATCGCCGATTTTCCCGACATCGTCAGGGAACGCCCCGAAGTGCTTGCCCGTCACCTGACCGAGGCCGGGCGCGAAGCGGAGGCGATCGAATACCTGGTGCGCGCCGGCCAATACGCCGCCGCTCGCGCCGCGAGTACGGAAGCTATCGGTCACTTCCGCGCCGCGCTGGACAATATCGACAGGCAACCGGCGTCGGACGCGCTGGCGAAATACAGGCTGGCTGCGCTCAGCCAGCTCGGCTGGATCCTGCAGGCAACCCAGGGGGCCGGAGTGCCTGAAGCCGGCAGATGCTACACGGAAGCCTGGGAACTGAGCCGGTCGCGGAATATGGCGCCGGACGGGTTCCCCGCTTTGTGGGGCCTCTGCCTTTTCAACGTATCACATTCGGAGTTTGCGGCATCGGAGCAGCATGCGCAGTCCCTGCTGGAGATAGCGGCCGAACAGAACGACCCGGAACTGACGCTGCAGGCGCATCATGCCGCGTGGACGGCAACACACTATTCGGGGGCGCTGAAGCAACCGCTCGATCATTGCGAGGCCGGTCTCGGCGTCCGTTTGTCGGAAGATCACAAGCTGGACCATTTCTCCTTCGGCGGTCACGATCCGGTGTCCTGCGGACGGGCGAACAAGGCCGGCATCCTCGGACTGCTGGGCCGTATCGACAGCGCCCTCAGGGAAATCGACGAGACGATCGCCAACGTCACCAAGACGGAGCATCGCTCGTCGATCATTTCCGTCTATTCAACGGCGACAAACCTTTACGTCACACTGAAGGACCTGCCGCGGCTCCATGAATCCGGCGTTCACCTGGAACGCATGGGCGAGGAGCTCAACTTCGCGCAGAAGGCCAGCTTCGGCCGTTTCTGCCAGTCCTGGTGCCGGTTCTGGAACGAACGGGACGAAACTGCCATCGAATCCATGTGGCATGAGTTCACCATCGCCGACCGGGCCTGGCCGATCACGCGCGGTCTTCACATCATGCTTCCGGAATGCCTGGCCGCCGCCGGGCGCTACAACGAAGCCGTGGAGATTGTTGACATCATGCGGCAGAAGATCGTCGATTCAGGCCGCGACCATTTCATGATGGCGGAGGTCCAGCGCGTACTCGGCGAAATCGCGTTCTCGTCCGGAAACGCGGCCGAAGCCCAGGCGTTGCTGGAGGACGCGCTCGCTATCTGCCAGAGGCATGGCGTGCTGACGCTTGAGCTGCGCGCCGCCTGCAGCCTGGCGAAGGTCTGGCAGAAAGCGGGAAAGGCGGACGACGCGAAATCGATGGTTCAATCGACCTACGACCGGTTCGGCGAGGGATTCGCCAGCCATGACCTTGCAGAAGCCAAGGCGTTGATCGACGCGCTTTGATGGGAATCGCCGCGTCGCCGCTTCAACGGTCCCGGCGGGCGGGCTGTCAGCCGCCGTCGAGATCCCTTTCCATCAGTTCACGCACATCGTCCGTCGGCGCAGTGGACGTGCGCGAGCGCATGTCGAAGAAGACGTTGGTGCTGACCGACGTGGCGAGGCATGCATCGTCCCGGAAAATGCCGTAGCCTGAGCGGAACGAGCGATTGCCGATCGCGATGAGGCGCGCGCCGACGCGGACCTCGCCGGGGAAACGCGTCTCCTTCAGGAAATCGATCGTCACGCTGGCCAGCACGGTGTCCAGCCAGTCCGGCGCGGCTACGAGATAGTGGTCGATCAGGCTGACCCGCGCGACTTCGATCCAGACGCCGTAGGCGTTGTTGTTGACGTGGCCCATCGGGTCCTGGTCGGAATAGCGGATGGTGATCCGCTGCCAGCGGCTGTAGGCGCCGGCGGCGGCAAGATCGAATGGAAGTTCATCTATCAAGGCTTCGCTCCAGCTCAAGGCAGCAAGGTCAGCCCGCCGCAATCAGGACGGCGCCCAGCGCGACGAGACCGACTCCGGCCCACGAGCCCGTCGACAGGTTTTCGCCAAGGAACAGGACGCCGAAGAAGGCGATCAGCACGACGCTGAGCTTATCGACAGGTGCGACCTGGGCGACCTGTCCAAACTTGAGGGCGCGGAAATAGCAGACCCATGACGCGCCGGTCGCCAGGCCGGACAGAATGAGGAAGCCGGCGCCGCGGGCGGAAATCGTATGGAGCGGCTGGAACTGCCGCGTTGCGAACAGGATGCCGCCGAGCACGACGATCACCACAAGCGTGCGCAGAAAGGTCGCGAAATCGGCGTTGACGTCGTCGACACCGACTTTCGCGAAGACCGCGGTGAGCGCGGCGAAGATCGCGGCCATTATCGCCCAGAACTGCCAGGACGCTGTGAGTATCGGCATGCTGTCTCCAGTGCGTTTCGTATGCGACGAAAACTCTAGCACGCCGTTCCAGGAGGTGAAGCCGGACCGGCCGGGACCGCTCCCCTCCCGCGCTTCAGCGCACCCATTTCCGTTCGGCCCAGCGCACGGGGAAAAAGAGCAGAACGACGACGACCGCTCCGGCTAGCAGTTTCCATTCGATACGCTTGACCTCGCCGAGGACGGCCTCCATCGCATGTCCGAACAGGTAGCCGAGTGCGAGAATGACGGCGGTCCAGGCGAGCGCCGCGACGAGGTTCAGCAGGAAGAAGCGCGCGGCAGAAATCCGGCTCAGGCCGCAGGCCACCGCGCCGAGCGTGCGAATGCCGTAGATGAACCGGAAAGAAAGAACGAACACGGTCGGATGCCGTTCCAGCACGTCCAGCGCCTTCTGCATCTGCGGCCGGGCCATCAACCGTTCAAGCAGGCTGAACCGTATCCGCCGACGTGCCAGCATGAACCATGTCTGATCGCCCAGGAATGCACCGGCGGCACCGACCGCGAAGACGGTCGGCAACGACAACAGACCGTGCTGTGACGCGATGGCCGCAAACACCAGTA
>DATHRP010000263.1:0-1798 GCA_035465195.1 Afifellaceae bacterium
CTGGCTGAAGGCTGAGGCGAAAGACGCTCCTGGTCTCCATCAACCGGGATTCGATCAGCGCCAGCAGGTGATCGGTCCCCTGCCCGGTTACGGCGGAAAGCGCGACCGTGGGCGCCTTCGATTGCTCGGCCCGGCGGGCCAGCGCCGCTTTCTGCTTACTATCGAGCAGATCGATCTTGTTCCAGACTTCGATAATGCGCTCGTCGGCCGGCGCGATGCCGAGTTCCGCCAGGACGTCTATCACGTCCTGCCTTTGCGCCTCGGTCTCTGGTGACGCGATGTCGCGGACATGCAGGATCAGGTCTGCTTCCAGGACCTCCTCGAGCGTAGCCCGGAATGCCGCGACGAGCATTGTCGGAAGGTCGGAAATGAAACCGACGGTATCGGAGAGAATGATATCCTCGCCGTGCGGCATCCGGACCCGCCGAAGTGTAGGATCAAGCGTGGCAAAGAGCATGTCCTCGGCGAAGATATCGGCGCCGGTCAGTCGGTTGAACAACGTCGACTTGCCTGCGTTGGTGTAACCGACAAGGGCCGCGACCGGTTGGGGAACGCGCTTGCGCTTGGCCCTGTGGACCGAGCGCATGTTGGTGACGCCGGCCAGCGCCTTTTCGATCTGCTTGATCCGGGCCTGAATCTGGCGCCTGTCGGCCTCGATCTGGGTTTCGCCCGGGCCGCCCATGAAGCCGAAACCGCCGCGCTGGCGCTCCAGATGCGTCCAGGACCTGACCAGACGGCTTTTCTGGTAATTGAGGTGGGCAAGCTCGACCTGCAAACGCCCCTCCTTCGTCTGGGCGCGTTCGCCGAATATCTCCAGGATCAGGCCCGTCCGGTCGAGCACCTTTGCGCCGAGAGCGGTTTCGAGGTTCCGTTGCTGGACCGGACTGAGCGTATGATCGAAGATCACCAGTTCCGCATCGTGGATGCGGACCAGTGCCGCAATATCTTCGACCTTGCCTTTTCCGATCAGTGTCGCGGGTGCTGCCCGGCGCAGGGCAACGACCGGCGCTTCCCGGACGTCAAGCCCGATCGCTTCGGCAAGGCCGATCGCTTCGTCGCGGCGGACATCGATGTCCCGGCTTGCGGCGGGACTGTCATCGCCTGAGGCCGGACCTCGTCCTAAATCCGGAATGACGACGACTGCCGATCGAGATATATCGGCCGGCACGGATCCCGCGCCGGCCGGATTATTGGCCCTTAATGATTCTTTCCGTTGATCTCGCGGACGCAATCAGGGCTCACTTGATTCCCGTTCTTCTGCTTCGAACAACGTAATCGGTTGCGACGGCATAACCGTCGAAATCGCGTGCTTGTAGACAAGCTGCGAGTGCCCGTCACGGCGCAGGAGAACACAGAAATTGTCGAACCAGGTGACAATGCCCTGCAATTTGACGCCGTTGACGAGGAAAATGGTCAACGGCACCTTCGATTTGCGGACATGATTCAGGAACGTGTCCTGTAGGTTATGCGATTTTTCAGCCATGGGAGGGTCTGGGTTCTGGGTCTAGTCGATTGTGGTTTAGCCGCAGGATAACATTGCCCCGTTTTGGCGCACCTGTCACCCCGCAGGGGGATTGATGACAATGGTTTACGCTCAGGTCAACTCTGCAATCTTATGAAAGTTGCTGCGCAACCTTAACGCAACGGAACCGGGGGCGCCGTTGGCAACCGGATGCCCGTCAATTTGCACGATCGGCATGACCACGGTACTCGCCGCCGTCATGAAAACTTCTCGGGCCTGCTGGGCTTCCTGAACCGTGAATTTTCGTTCTTCGACCTTCAAACCTTCCGACGCCGC
>DATHRP010000264.1:0-4965 GCA_035465195.1 Afifellaceae bacterium
CCACGCCATGCCGATCAGCAGGTGCGCGGCGTCGTGCAGCTCCCGAACGGGACCGGGAAGACGGTCCGCGTCGCGGTGTTCGCGCGCGGCGACAAGGCCGACGAGGCGACGAAGGCGGGTGCCGATATCGTCGGCGCGGAGGATCTTCTTGAGACGATCCAGAAAGGCGAGATCAACTTCGACCGGTGCATCGCGACGCCGGACATGATGCCGCTGGTCGGCCGGCTCGGAAAGGTGCTCGGCCCGCGCGGCCTGATGCCGAACCCGAAGGTCGGCACCGTGACGCAGGACGTGGCCAAGGCGGTCGCCGACGCCAAAGGCGGCGCGGTGGAGTTCCGTGTCGAGAAGGCAGGCATCGTCCAGGCCGGCGTCGGCAAGGCATCGTTCACCGAAAGCGCCCTGGAAGAGAACATCCGCGCGTTTGCCGATGCGGTGCAGAGGGCCAAGCCCTCCGGCGCCAAGGGCACGTTTGTCAAGCGCGTTTCGGTGGCCTCCACGCAGGGCACCGGCGTGAAGATCGATCCGTCCACGTTGCAGGCCGGCTAGGCCGCAGCGGGACGTTACGAGTTTCGTCCGGCTGAGGCCGGGCGGAAAACCCGGCGGATCGCAGATCCGTTCTGATATCCGCCGGAAGTCCTGTCCGAGATTGCAGGTGAATGGGCGGCGTGAGCCGAACAGTCCTAAGCCCGGAGTTCCGAGGCCTGCATGAGATGGGTTGATAACCGGAATTGACGGCGCGAAAGCGCCCGAAATGTCGGTTTGAACCTCTCGTCCTTCGGTCCCCCGGGATCGGAGGCCCGCGTCCGCAGGACACGGGGGGCAGGCGTTCACCGTCGCTTGTTCCCTTGCAAGTTCTGCAGCGGACGAGCGGCACAGGCGAAACGGCCGGCGGGCCCGCAATTGCGGCACCCTTCGGTCAGATGAGGACAGAGGCAGTGGATAGAGCGCAGAAAAGCGAAATGGTCTCCATGCTCAACGGGGTGTTCAGTAACGCCGGCGTTGTCGTGGTGGCACACTATTCCGGCCTGAACGTCGCCGACATGTCCGACCTTCGGTCGCGCATGAAGGACGCCGGGGCCAGCCTCAAGGTTGCCAAGAACCGACTCGTCAAAATCGCATTGAAGGACACGAACGCCGAACATATCAGCGACCTTTTCCAGGGCCCGACCGTCATCGCCTATTCCGATGATCCGGTTTCGGCTCCCAAGGTTGCCGCCGAGTTTGCCAAGAGCCACGAGAAATTCGTGATCCTCGGCGGCGCAATGGGGGAAACCAACCTGGACAAGAGCGGTGTCGAGGCTCTCGCCAAGATGCCGTCGCTGGATGAGCTGCGGGCCAAGATCGTGGGAATGATCAACACGCCCGCCACGCGCATCGCCGGTGTTCTGCAGGCCCCCGCCAGCCAGTTGGCCCGGGTGGTCGGTGCTTACGCTGCGAAGGACGAAGCGGCCTGAGGCTGCCTTGAAACACCCTGAACGGGTTCAAACTGACAGGAAACTGAACTATGGCTGATCTTGAAAAAATTGCTGACGAACTTTCCAACCTTACCGTGCTGGAAGCTGCCGAGCTCTCCAAGCTTCTCGAGGAGAAGTGGGGCGTCTCGGCTGCCGCTCCGGTGGCTGTCGCTGCAGCTCCGGGTGCCGGTGGCGGCGAGGGCGCCGCTGCGGCGGAAGAAAAGGATGAATTCGACGTCATCCTGGCCGGCGCAGGCGACAAGAAGATCAACGTGATCAAGGAGGTCCGTGCGATCACCGGTCTCGGCCTGAAGGAGGCCAAGGATCTTGTCGAAGGCGCGCCGAAGGCGGTCAAGGAAGGTGCGTCGAAAGACGAGGCTGAGGAAATCAAGAAGAAGCTTGAAGAAGCCGGCGCAACCGTCGAGCTCAAGTAATCTTGTAATCGTTTCGTCCGGGCGGCCGGTTGGCCGTCCGGACGGCATATTCCGGGCAGGGGCCCGGGCTGCCCCGAAAGTCACGTGGCACCAGGTGCCGGGGCGTTACTTTCAGGACAGCCGTCCAACCGACTGATTTGGCGAGGTTTATTCATGGCGAAGTCGACTAGCAGCGCGAAGCAGGTGAACTTTTCCGGACGCCGCCGGATCCGCAAGTTCTTCGGCCACATCACCGAAGCCGCGGAGATGCCGAACCTGATCGAGGTTCAGAAGTCCTCGTACGACCAGTTCCTGATGGTCGACGAGCCGGAAGGCGGACGCGCGGACGAGGGCTTGCAGGCTGTGTTCAAGTCGGTGTTCCCGATCACCGACTTTGCGGCGACATCGATGCTCGAGTTCGTGTCCTACGAGTTCGAGCCGCCGAAGTACGATACCGAAGAATGCCGGCAGCGCGACATGACCTATGCCGCGCCGCTGAAGGTGACGCTACGGCTGATCGTCTTCGATGTCGACGAGGAGACCGGCGCCAAGTCGGTCAAGGACATCAAGGAGCAGGAAGTCTATATGGGCGACATGCCGCTGATGACCGACAACGGCACGTTCATCATCAACGGCACGGAGCGGGTGATCGTCTCGCAGATGCACCGCTCGCCTGGCGTGTTCTTCGACCACGACAAAGGCAAGACGCATTCGTCCGGCAAGCTGCTGTTCGCGTCGCGGATCATTCCCTATCGCGGTTCCTGGCTCGACATCGAGTTCGACGCTAAGGACATCGTCCATGCGCGCATCGACCGGCGCCGCAAGATCCCGGTGACTTCGCTGCTGATGGCGCTCGGCATGGACGGCGAGGAAATCCTGTCGACCTATTATCAGAGCGTCGAGGCCAAGCGCGACGGCGACGGTTGGACGATTCCTTTCGACGGCGAGCGGCTGAAGGGCACCAAGCCGACCGAGGACCTGATCGACGCCAAGTCGGGTGACGTCGTGGTGGAGGCCGGCAAGAAGGTGACGGCCCGCCTGGTGCGCCAGCTGGAAGAAAAGAAGGTCAAGGCGCTCAAGGTTTCCGACGCGGCGATCATCGGCCGGTACCTGGCCGAGGATATCGTCAATATGGAGACCGGCGAGATCTATTTCGAGGCCGGCGAGGAAATCTCCGAGAAGACGCTGGAAGCGCTCGCCGAGATCGGCCGCAAGAGCATTCCGCTGCTGGAGATCGACCATGTGAACATCGGCGGATACATCCGCAACACGCTGATGGCCGACAAGAACAACAGCCGCGAGGATGCGCTGTTCGACATCTACCGGGTGATGCGCCCGGGCGAGCCGCCGACGATCGAGACGGCGGAGGCGATGTTCCAGTCGCTGTTCTTCGATTCCGAGCGCTACGACCTGTCGGCGGTCGGCCGTGTGAAGATGAACATGCGTCTCGACCTCGATGCGGAGGACACGGTGCGTGTCCTGCGCAAGGAGGACATCATCGAGGTGATCCGTACGCTGGTCGATCTGCGTGACGGCCGCGGCGAAATCGACGATATCGACAATCTCGGCAACCGGCGTGTGCGTTCGGTCGGCGAGCTGATGGAGAACCAGTACCGGGTCGGCCTGCTCCGCATGGAGCGCGCCATCAAGGAGCGCATGTCTTCGGTCGAGATCGATACGGTGATGCCGCAGGATCTGATCAACGCCAAGCCGGCCGCTGCCGCGGTGCGCGAGTTCTTCGGTTCCTCGCAGCTTTCGCAGTTCATGGACCAGACCAACCCGCTGTCGGAAATCACCCACAAACGGCGCCTGTCGGCGCTCGGGCCGGGCGGCCTGACGCGCGAGCGCGCCGGCTTTGAGGTGCGAGACGTGCATCCGACCCACTACGGCCGGATCTGCCCGATCGAGACGCCGGAAGGCCCGAACATCGGCCTGATCAACTCGCTGGCGACGTTCGCCCGGGTCAACAAGTACGGCTTTATCGAGAGCCCGTACCGCAAGATCGTCAACGGCAAGGTTGGCGACGAGGTCGTTTATCTTTCGGCCATGGAGGAGGCGAAGTACTTTGTCGCCCAGGCCAATGCGGCAATCGACGCCAAGGGCGCCTTCGTCAACGAACTGGTGACCTGCCGGCACGCCGGCGACGTCATGATGGTTTCGCGCGACAAGGTCGACCTGATGGACGTGTCGCCGAAGCAGCTCGTTTCGGTCGCCTCGGCGCTGATCCCGTTCCTGGAGAACGACGACGCCAACCGCGCGCTGATGGGTTCCAACATGATGCGCCAGGCCGTGCCGCTGGTGCGCTCCGAGGCGCCGCTGGTCGGCACCGGCATGGAGCCGATCGTGGCGCGCGATTCCGGCGCGGCTATCGCGGCACGCCGTCCGGGTGTCGTCGACCAGGTCGATGCCACGCGTATCGTCGTTCGCGCGACGGAAGAGCGCGACGCTTCCAAGTCGGGCGTCGACATCTACCGCCTGCAGAAGTTCCAGCGTTCCAACCAGAACACTTGCATCACGCAGCGGCCGCTGGTGAAGGTCGGCGACCGGGTCGAGCAGGGCGAGATCATCGCCGACGGCCCGTCGACGGATTACGGCGACCTGGCGCTCGGCCGCAACGTGCTCGTCGCGTTCATGCCTTGGAACGGATACAATTTCGAGGACTCCATCCTGCTTTCCGAGCGGATCGTCCGCGACGACGTCTTCACTTCGATCCATATCGAGGAATTCGAGGTGATGGCGCGCGACACCAAGCTCGGGCCGGAGGAAATCACCCGCGATATCCCGAACGTCTCGGAAGAGGCGCTTCGCAACCTCGACGAGGCGGGCATTGTCTATATTGGCGCGGAAGTCGGTCCGGGCGACATCTTGGTCGGCAAGATCACGCCGAAGGGCGAAAGCCCGATGACGCCGGAAGAAAAGCTTCTGCGCGCCAGTTTCGGCGAGCAGGCCTCTGATGTCCGCGACACCTCCATGCGCATGCCGCACGGCACCTTCGGCACCGTCGTCGAAGTGCGCGTCTTCAACCGCCACGGCGTTGAAAAGCACGAGCGCGCCATGGCCATGGAGCGTGAGGAAATCGAACGCCTGGCCAAGGACCG
>DATHRP010000265.1:0-7998 GCA_035465195.1 Afifellaceae bacterium
GTGATGGCCGTCCTCGGCGACTCGACGACGACCGACCACATCTCCCCCGCCGGCTCGATCCCGCCCGACGGCCCGGCCGGGAAATACCTGAATGGCAAAGACGTCAAGTTCCTCGACTTCAACTCGTTCGGCTCGCGCCGCGGCAACCACGAGGTCATGATGCGCGGCACCTTCGCCAATATCCGCATCAAGAACCAGATGGTGCCGGGCGTCGAGGGCGGCGTCACGGTCTATAACGGCGAGACGATGCCGATCTACGACGCGGCGATGAAGTATGTCGGCAGCGGCGTGCCGCTCGTCGTCTTCGCCGGCAAGGAATATGGTACCGGTTCGTCACGCGACTGGGCGGCCAAGGGCACACGCCTGCTCGGCGCGCGCGCCGTCATCGCCCAATCGTTCGAGCGCATCCACCGCTCCAACCTGATTGGCATGGGCGTGCTGCCGCTCACCTTCGAGGAAGGCACGAGCTGGCAGTCGCTCGGCATCACCGGCGACGAACAGGTGACGATCCGCGGCCTCGCCGACCTGAAGCCGCGCCAGACGGTGGAAGCGACGATCACATTCGCCGACGGCAGCCAGAAGACCGTTCCGCTGCTGGTGCGCATCGATACCGAGGACGAAATGGACTATTACCGCAACGGCGGCATCCTGCATTACGTCCTGCGCAACCTGGCCGGCGAGAAGCAGGCGGCCTGACGGGATCCTGACGGGATCCGGACCTTATCCCGATGGTTAACGCCGGTCCGATTGACAATCGGACCGGTTTCACGGGACAGTCACAAGCCGGTGAGCGCACGGGCTTGTGACTGGTCATCGATAATAACCGCAAATAATTTGCGCCCATGAACAAGATGACGAATCGAAACCGCTTTTTCGCAGGCCTTCTGGTGGCTGCCGCTTCCTCAACCGCTTTCGCCCTTCCGGCGCTGGCCGGCCCGAAAGCGGTTATCGAACTGTTTACCAGTCAGGGCTGTTCGTCCTGTCCGCCGGCGGATGCTTATCTGGCCGAACTCGCCGAGCGCGAGGACGTGATCGCGCTTTCGATCCACGTCGACTACTGGGACTATATCGGCTGGAAGGACACCTTCGCCAAGCCGGAATTTTCGCTGCGCCAGCGCGCCTATGCCAAAGCCCGCGGCGACGGTCGCGTCTATACCCCTCAGATCGTCGTCAACGGCCAGGATCATCATGTCGGCAGCAGCCGGCGCAGCATCGAGCGGGCGGTCGGCGCGGCCGAACTGCCGCTCGAAGTGAAAGTGACCGAATCCGACGGCGCGCTGCACATCACCATTCCCGACACCAGCGGGCTGACCGGCGAGCATACGACTGTCAGGCTTGTCACCTATTCGTCGGCCGCGACGGTGGATATCCAGCGCGGCGAGAACCGCGGCGAGACCATCACCTACCACAATGTCGTCCGCTCGATGCGGCCGATCGGCATGTGGGAAGGCAAGCAGATGGAGATCACGCTCCCCGTCCATGAGATCATGGGCAAGGATATCAGCGGCTGCGTGGTCCTTGTCCAGGAAGACACCGAGCGTGGACCGGGCCGCATCCTCGGTGCCGCCGAACTGCCGTGGCCCGGCTCCTGAGGCAAGGCCGGGACGTGGCAAGCTGATCTGCGTGCCGGCAACGGGCCGGAATTGGCCCGTGCCGGCGCAGTCTCGGATTTCCGGTTGCATCGAAACGACCGGCAACCGGATCCGGCACTTTCGACAGAAGACATTCGGGCATGACGGCAATTGCCATTGTCGCAATACCCGAATGTATTTTCATGGCTCACTGCGCACTCAGCTGTTCACCTGGGAAACCGGGACATGATGCATGCCCGGCCAGTTCCGTGCAGCCTTGGCAAGCGTGCCTTCCCTGTCTTTCTGATAGGCTTCGAAGACCGCCGCGTTGAGGAAGAGGTACAGCTTGCCGTCGACGATGTCGGCAAAGCGCGGACTGCCGTCGAGTTTCTTGCCCAAGGCGACGCCGAAAGCGCAATATCCGCCATACTGCGGCATGTAGGCGTCGGGGTTGGCGGCGAATGCGTTCATCGACGCCTCGCTGGCGAAATAGTAGGCCACGCCGTCGTGCACATAGGTCAGCCTGGCATGACCGTCGGTGATCCCGAGCCCGAGCGAGAGACCCACCGGATCGTAGCCGCGCAATGCGACCCCTTCCCCGTTTGCTGTCGTGCCGGAAGGCACGTTGTATTCGTCGGCTGCAAACGCGTTCTGCGCGACGGCCACGGTTGCGATCGAAATCGTCGTGGCAACGAGGACGCTCGTCAGTTTCATTTCAGTTCTCCTTTTCTGCCCGTCCCGGGCCTGGGTTGAACTCCCGGCGTCGCCGGGAGCCGGCCGCTGGTCTCAGCGGTTTTCGTCGGACGGCAGCGATGGCTCGCCGTCCCGTATCGGAAGACACTCGTTCCGGATTGCTGCCAGCCGGGCCTCCAGCTTCGCGATCCGGGCATCCCGCTCCGCCAAGGCATCGGCTACCGACGCGATGCTGACGAGCGTCGGTATGTGCTGCGGGCAGTTGACGTCCCAAGTCTTGATCTCAAACAGAATGGCGCGTTCGCTTCGGCCCGTCCGGCCCTCCGGGCGCAGGCGATCGAGCAGCGCCGGGTCGTCCTCGACCACGCGGGCCGTGCCCCAGAGCTTCACACGCTGGCGGAGGGCGTAGTCGATCAGGAAGAGAAACGCTGCCGGGTTCTCGGACAGATTGCCGATCGTGATGTATTGCCTGTTGCCCGCCAGGTCCGCGAAGCCGATCGTTCGATCGTCGAGCACGCGCAGGAAACCCGGCGGGCCGCCGCGGTGCTGGATGTAGGGCTGACCATCGCGGCTTGCCGTACCGAGAAACGCGCTGTCGCGAGCACCGATGAAGGCGACGATGTCCGGCGTCAGCCGGTCGGCCCAGGGTCGGTTCTGTTCCATCCGCTCAAGCATCGGGCGCGATCCCTTGGCGGATTGCACGGACTTCACGGCATCGCTGAAGGCAATATCACTCGGCGTCGGGTGCGAACCGGACATGGGTTTCTCCAAGGAAAGGGGGCGGCGGCGCACCCGGGGGCAAGGCGGCCGCCGCGTCTGCGGTCAAGCGGCCCTGGTGACCGCGACCGCGGGGAAATCGATATCGGTCCGGGCGACCTCGTTGAGGTATTTCGTCCAGACATTCAGTGCGACGTGCTGCACGAGTTCGATGATCTGCGCGTCGTCGTATCCGCCATCACGGACAGCCTGCAGATGTGCATCCGCGACATGGCCTCGCGTTTCGGCAACCCTCAGGGCGAAACACACCGCCGCATCGGCCCTGGCATCGTTGGACCGGCCCGCCCTGTTGGCGGCGATTTCGGCCGCGTCGAGCCCGGCGAGTTTGGAGCCGACATAGGTATGCGCCGACAGGCAATAGCCGCAGCCGTTGAATTCGGCGATCGCCAGAGCGACCCTTTCACGCGTTGCTGCCGGCAGACGGCCTTTGCCAAGCGCGCCGGACAGGCCGAGATAGCCCTCGAGCGCCGCCGGGCTCTTTGCGGCAAGCCGGAACAGATTGGGTGCGGAGCCGAGTTGTTTCTCGACCTGCCGCAGAAGCGGCTGTGACGCATCGGGAGCATCCTCGACGGTGGCGGGAATTTCGATGCGGGACATGTCTGCCTCCTGGTTGGATGTTGCAGGTGGGCAACGTAGAGGCTACCATTTTCGAGCAGCAGATGGCAAAATCGAGAAGTAACCTCCCGGAAAGCGAGAGCCTTGCCCGACCGCCTCGAAGCCATGAAGATCCTTGTTGCGGTGGTTGATGCCGGCTCGCTCTCGGCCGGGGCGCGGGCCCTGCGCATGCCGCTTGCCACCGTCAGCCGCAAGGTTGCAGAACTGGAATCGGATCTCGGGGCGGAGCTTCTGCTGCGGTCCGCACGTGGGCTCACGCCTCCCGATGCCGGCGCCGCCTATTTGGTGGCGGCGCGGAAGATCATCGAAGACGTGGCAGAGGCCGAACGGATCGCTACCGGCGAGTTCAGCGCGCCGAAGGGCGTCCTGACCCTGACGGCTCCGATCGTCTTCGGCCGGCTGCATGTGCTGCCGATCCTGATTGAGTTTCTCCGGGCGCATCCGGACGTCGACGTACGACTTGAGCAGACCGACCGCTCGGTGAACCTGCACGAAGAGCATCTGGATCTCGCGCTGCGGATCGGCTCGCTCCCCGACAGCAGCCTCATATCCCGCAGACTGGGTTCGGTACGGCAGGTTGTCTGCGCCAGCCCGGAGTATCTGAAGCAATTCGGCTCGCCCTCGGAGCCAGGCGATCTCGCTGGGCACAACTGCATCACTTTCGGCAATCTGATGTCGCCGGGGCAGTGGGTATTCGGCAAGGATCGTTCGGAAAGAGGGGTGAAGATCCACTCGCGACTCGTCGTCAACACCGCGGAAGCCGCAATCACCGCGGCGCAAGCCGGGCTGGGTCTGACGCGGGTCCTTTCATACCAGGTAGCCGACGCCGTACGCGACGGCCGGCTGGTTCCGGTCCTGGTTTCTTGCGAGCCCGATCCCTGGCCGGTCAGCTTCGTCTATCCGCCACGCGGCCTGGTGCCACAGAAGCTGCGGGCATTCCTGAATTTCGCAGTGCCGAAACTGACTGACGTCCTGGACAGGCAACTCGAATGACTGTGCAGCATTCGCCCGACCGCTTCTCGACTCTGCCGATTCCCGGAAACCGCAACGACGTCCTAGTCCGCATTCTGCCTGATCCGCGAGATCAGTTCTTCCACCTCCGGCAGCATGCGTTCGACGATCACGCCGATCCCCTCGGCCGTTGGATGGATGCCGTCAGGCTGGTTGAGCGACAGGTTGCCGGCGACGCCGTCGAGGAAGAACGGGTAGAGGATGACGTCGTGCTCGCCGGCAAGCTCCGGATAGATCGCGTCGAACCGGCCGGCATAGTCGTCGCCCATGTTCGGCGGCGCCTTCATGCCGGCGAGCAGCACCGGCTTGCCGCGCGCCTTAAGCCGGCCGACGATATCGCCCAGCGACTGCCGGGTCAGGTCCGGCGGAATACCGCGCAATGCGTCGTTGGCGCCGAGTTCGACGATGACCCCGTCGGCCGTATCCGGCACCGACCAGTCGAGCCTGGAAAGCCCGCCGGTCGACGTGTCGCCCGACACGCCGGCGTCGACGATCTCGACATCGTACCCGCGCTGCCTCAGCGCAGCCTGTAGCTGGGCCGGAAATCCCTCGCCGGGCGCCAGGCCGTAGCCCGCCGTCAGGCTGTTGCCGAGCGCGACAATGCTGAGCCGCTCCTCAGCGAGGGCGACGGACGGTAACCAAATCACCATCATGAGCAGGCTAGAAAGAAGTCGTATCATCACGTCCGGTCCGCTCCGGCCTTTGACTGTCGCGATTTGAAACCCATATCCCGACGAGCGGGCGCTCAAGCATATAGGTGTCGATTCGTGAATGACCATGCCATATTCCTGGACAATGTCGACCTGACGCTGGGCTCCGGCGCATCGCGTGTCCACGTGCTGCACGACGTCAGCCTCGCCGTCGCCCCGGCTGAGTCGATCGGCCTCGTCGGTCCGTCCGGCTCCGGAAAATCGACACTGCTGATGGTCGTCGCCGGGCTGGAGCGCATCGACACCGGCCGGATCGTCATTGCCGGCCGCGACTATGCCGGCATGGACGAGGACGCGCTTGCCGCCTTCCGCGGCGAGCAGATCGGTTTCGTATTCCAGGGCTTCCACCTGATGCCGACCATGACGGCGCTGGAGAACGTCGCCGTGCCGCTGGAACTGGCCGGCCGCGACGATGCCTTCGACCGCGCCCGCGACATGCTCGGCAATGTCGGCCTCGGCCAGCGCCTGTCGCACTATCCGGCCCAGATGTCCGGCGGCGAGCAGCAGCGCGTGGCGATCGCCCGCGCCCTTGCCGTCGATCCGGCGATCCTGATCGCCGACGAGCCGACCGGCAACCTCGATTCGGAAACCGGCGCCGATATTTCGGACCTGATCTTCGAATCGACCAGGAACCACGGCACAACCCTGCTGCTGGTCACGCACGACCGGCAGCTTGCCGAGCGTTGCGACCGCACCGTGCGCATCGCCTCCGGCCGCATCGAAGCACCGCAGGCCGCGCCGGCCGCCCTGAAATCGGCATGACCGCGATGGCGCACCGCGCGGCCAATTCCTCGCTGGCCACGGCGTGGCGGCTGGCGCTGCGCGAACTGCGCGGCGGACTGAAGGGCTTCTACGTATTCCTCGCCTGTATCGCGCTCGGCGTGGCGGCGATCGCCGGCGTCAATTCCGTGTCCAGCGCGCTGACCGACGGCATCGCCGCCGAAGGACGCACTATCCTGGGCGGCGACATGGCGTTCCGCCTGACCCAGCGCGAGGCGACACCCGAGGAGCTGGCGTTCCTGGAACGCGCCGGTCTGCTCGGCCGCATCGCCTCCATGCGCGCCATGGCCCGCAACCCGGACGGCTCGGCGCAGAGCCTCGTCGAACTGAAGGCGGTCGACGGTGCCTATCCCCATGCCGGCGCCATGGTGCTTCAAAGCGGTACGGAAACGCAGGCGGCCCTCGCCCCGGAGAACGGCGTGCGCGGCGCCCTCGTCGCACCGGAACTGCTGGACCGGCTCGGCCTCAAGGTCGGCGACCGGCTGGCGCTCGGCGCGATCGAGCTGCGCGTCGCCGATGTCATCGTCGACGAGCCGGATCGCCTCGCCGACGGAATAGGCTTCGGCCCGCGCCTTGTCGTCTCCGTCGACACACTGGAGGAGACGGGCCTCGTGCGCCCCGGCAGCCTGGTGCGCTGGACCTATCGGACCGACCTTGCGCAGAGCCGCGAGGGCCGAACGATCGAAGCGGTGACCGATGCGGCGACCGAGCAGTTCCCGCTCGCCGGCTGGCGCATCCGCAGCCGCGAGAACGCCTCGCCCAACCTGACGCGCAATATCGAACGGTTCGCCCAGTTTCTGACGCTGGTGGGCCTGACGGCGCTGGTCGTCGGCGGCGTCGGCGTCGCCAATGCCGTGGCGAGCTTCGTCGATCTGAAGCGCCCGGCGATCGCGACGCTGAAATGTCTCGGCGCCTCGGGCTCGCTGATCTTCCGGATGTATTTCATCCAGATCCTGCTGCTCGCCGCCGGCGGCATCCTGGTAGGGCTCATGGTCGGCGCCACGCTGCCGTTCCTCGCGCGCGCTGCGCTGGCCGGCATACTGCCGGTCGAGGCCGCTTCCGGATTCTTTCCCGCGCAGCTTCTGCTCGCCATGCTCTACGGCTTCCTGGTCACGGTGAGCTTCGCGATCTGGCCGCTCGGCCGTGCGCGCGAACTGCCGGCGACCAGCCTGTTCGCTGACCGGGCGATTCCCGCCTCGCTGAAACCCCGGCTGGAATACCGCATTGTCCAGGCCCTTGCGCTTGCGCTGCTGACCGCGCTCGCCATCGGTCTTGCCGCCGACAAGCGCATCGCGGTGGTCTTCGTCGTCGCGGTGATCGCTGTCTTTCTGATCCTGCGCATCGTCAGCGCCCTGATCGTCGCGCTCGCCCGCCGGTCCGGCTCGATCCGCGGCACCACGTTGAGGCTCGCCGTCCGAAATATCCAGCGGCCCGGGGCACTTACGGCGAGTGTCGTGCTCTCCCTCGGCCTCGGCCTGACGCTGCTGGTGGCGCTGGCGCTGATCGATACCAGCCTGCGCCGGCAGCTGACCGGCACCATCGCCGAACAGGCGCCGAACTTCTTCTTCGTCGACATCCAGAACTACGAGAAGGACCGGTTCCTGGATAAGCTGACCGAGCTCGCGCCGGAGGGAAAGATCGAGGACGTGCCGATGCTGCGCGGCCGGATCGTCGCCCTCGGCGGCACGCCGAGCGAGGAACTGAACCCGCCCGAGGATCAGCGCTGGATCCTGCGCGGCGACCGCGGCATCACCTATTCCGACACCGTTCCGAAGAACTCCGAATTGAGCGAGGGTGAATGGTGGCCGGACGGCTACTCCGGCGAGCCGCTCGTCTCCTTC
>DATHRP010000266.1:0-3308 GCA_035465195.1 Afifellaceae bacterium
CTGCCGTATATGCGGCAGGCGCACCTTTACGATCTGACCATCGAGGTCGACATTGAGGAGCATGCTTTCACCGAGATTCTCCGACAACAGAAGGCGGGTCGAAACTCCGTCATCAGTCAGTCGGACATGGCTTGGCCGCACGCCAAGGACGATCTCGTTTCCGGCAAAGCCCGGCGGTGGGCTGAATTCGAGGGCACGATCGGCGATCGAAAGCCTACCATTCTCATGGCGCGCATTGAGCAGGTTCATCGGCGGACTGCCGATGAAGGCGGCGACATCCATCGTATCCGGAAAATTGAACACCTCGTCCGGCGTGCCGATCTGGATGATCTCGCCGTCCAGGAAGATCGCCATGCGATCAGCGATCGTCATCGCCTCTTCCTGATCGTGCGTCACATAGACCGTTGTCACATCCATACTCTGGTGAAGGCGCTTGAGCTCGATCCTGGTTTCGAGTCGAAGCTGAGCGTCGAGGTTGGATAGCGGTTCATCGAGCAGGAACAGCCTCGGCTCGCGCACGATCGCCCGCGCCAGCGCACAGCGCTGCTGCTGTCCACCGCTCAATTGTCCCGGCCGTCTGTGCAGGAGATGGTCAATCTTGACCTTCGCTGCCGCCTCGCGGACGCGGTCGTGAATCTCCGCGCGTGGCACCTTGTCCATCTTCAACGGAAAGCCGATGTTTTCCTCGATCGTCATGTGCGGATAGAGCGCGTAGTTCTGGAACACCATCGCAACATTGCGCTCTCCCGGCTCAGCATAAGTCACATCCATACCGTCCACGGTCATGGTGCCGGAATCGGGAATTTCGAGACCGGCGATGACACGAAGCGTGGTCGACTTGCCCGATCCGGATGGGCCGAGCAGCGCGAAGAATTCCGACGGCTCGATTTCCAAATCGATATCCTTCAGCGCCCGGAAGCTGCCGAAATCTTTGACGATGTTCTTCAGCGAGACCCGGCCCAATTCGCTCATCGCCGTCCACCGCCCTTCACCGCGCCGACCGTCAGTCCCTTGACGATCTGCTTCTGGCCGACAATGCCGATAATGATCACCGGCAGCATGGCCAGCAACGCCGCCGCGCTCAGCTTCGCCCACAAGGTCTGTTCGACCGAAACGAAATTGTACATCGCCACTGTCACCGGCCTCACATCGTTTCCACCGATCTGCACGGCGAACAGAAATTCGTTCCAGGCGTTCAGGAACACGAAGATGGTCGTGACGGCGATCCCGCCCCTCACCTGTGGCAGGATCACGTGCCAGAGCGTCTGGATCCGGCTGGCCTTGTCCAGGAGCGCCGCTTCCTCCATCTCGCGCGGAATGTCTTCCATGTAGGAGACGAGCAGCCAGATCGCGAACGGCAGCGAGAACGTCAGGTAGACCGTGATCATGCCCTGATAGGTGTCGAGCCAACCGACTTTGTTAAGAATCAGGAAATAGGGAATGACCAGCCCGACGGGCGGGATCATCTGGGTGACCAGCGTGTAGAACCCGACAGGTTTCTTGGCCGGCAGTTTCAGCCGCGCAAAGGCATAGGCCGCCGGTACCGCGAACAGGATCGTCAGGATCGTCGTTGCCGTCGACACGATGAAGCTCGTCAGGAAGCTCGGCATGATGGAAATGCTGCCGAAGATCGCGTCGGCATAGTTTTTCAGTGTCGGCTCGAAAACGACCCGCGGCGGATAGGCCAGCACTTCCGTTTCGGTTTTCAGGGAAACCACGATCGCCCAGAAGATAGGAAAAACCCAGATGGCAAGCAGCAGCGAGGCCGTCGCATAAAGCACCGCGTTCTGTCTGCGCCGCCGGGTCCGATGCCGCCGATTCATCGCCAGACCCTCATGGATTGCGGGCCGTCCGCAGATAAAACAGGACACCGGAAACGACCAGCGTGATGGCCAGCAGGGCGACGGCCTGCGCCGAACCGTAGCCAAAATTGAGCTGCACGAACGACGTGCGGTAAGCATAGAGGTTCAAAATCTCGGTCGCAGTGCCCGGCCCGCCCCCTGTGGCGGCGAAGATCGCCGCGAATGCCGACAGCGCAATCATCGCCCGCATGATGACGACGATGACGATCGCCGGCCGGATCAGCGGCAGTGTGATGTGCACAAACCGGCGCACGGCGTTCGCCCGGTCGATCCGGGCCGCCTCGTAAATATCCGGCGGCAGCGATGCGAGGCTGGCGAGTAGGACGAGGAAGGCGAACGGCGTCCACTGCCAGGTATGGATCACGATGACCGATATCAGCGCGGGTACCGGCGATCCGAGCCAGTTGACCGGTCCGAGTCCCATCGCCTTCACCGCGAAATCGAGAATGCCGAAATTCGGCGCCAGCATCAGCGTGCGCCAGAAAAGGCCGACAACGACTGGCGCAAGCACGATGGGCAGGATCGCAATGATCCGGAACAGCCATTGCCCCGCCGGGATACGCAGGACCAGCAGCGCTAGGCCGAGGCCGATAACCAATTGCAGGATCACCGTGGTTACCGTGTAGATCCCCGTCAGCGACAGCGCATGCCAGAAACTCCGGTCGGCCAGCATGGTCCGGTAATTGTCGAGCCCGGCGAAGCCGTCGAGGAACGGCATGGCCAGGTTGATGTTCTGAAACGAGCTCCAGATCAGGTAGGCCAACGGGAAGGTGGTCGTGAGCAGGAGCACGATCATGGCCGGTGCGACCATGATGATGGCGAAGTTTCGCTCTAGGAGGATATTCCGCGCTTTACGCACCACGGCACCGTTCCCGTTGGCCGTCCCAGTGGTCCTCAGCCTTTCAGGACCTGTTCGATCTTGGCCTGCGCCTCGTTCAGCGCATCAGCCGGCTTGGCCTGACCCACGAGGCTCGCTTGGATGGCGGTCGCCATCAGCTCGCCGACAGCCGGCCACTGCGGCAGGCGCGGCCGCCATTCGACGTCGGTGTCTTCCTCGAACGACATGGTGGCCGCCTCGACAAGGCCGTCTCCGGCATTGTTGAGCATCTCGCGATAAGGCGCGTCGTTCCACACCGACGTGCGATTGGCGCCGAACCGCTTGTAGGCGCCGTCGAAAGCGTAGGACGTGGCCGCCTGGACCTCCTTGGAACAGGCCCACTGGATGAAAAGCCATGTCGCGGCCTTGTCCTTGTCGGACAGCGCCGCGTTGATTGGGAAGCTCCAGTTCCAGATCGACGTTACCCGGCGTCCGGACGGCCCCTTCGGCCAGCGGGCATAGCCGACCTTGCCGATCACCTTCGACTTTTCCGGATTGGCCAGGATCGCCGCCGCGCTGTGCGTGTCGATATACGAACCCAGCGTCCCCTGCCCGAAAGCATCGGCGAT
>DATHRP010000267.1:0-3630 GCA_035465195.1 Afifellaceae bacterium
GCCGATGATCTGAGGGTATCGGCTGACCCGATCAGGCATGCCGGGCACGTTCGGCCCGCGACCACCATCCTATTTCGAGAATTATCGAAATAGCATTGACCGCCCAAACGCGGGTGCATATGCTATTTCCATGAAAGTCGAAATAGCAGCGTCGCGCCTCGAGGCCCTCGGCAACCCGACACGGCTGAACATCTATCGCGCCCTGGTGCGGGCCGGCGAAAAGGGCCTGCCCGTCGGGCAGATCCAGCAGACGCTCGGCATCCCGGCGTCCACGCTGTCGCATCATTGCAAGCGCCTGGTAGAGACCGGGCTGATCGCGCGCGAACGCAAGGCGACGACACTGGTCTGCCGGGCCGACTACAAAGTCATGCAGTCGCTGCTCGGCTATCTCCAGGCGGAGTGCTGTGCCGATGCGTCGTGCCGGGCGTGTGACGATGCGCACGCGACATCCGCCGTCCCGGCCTGATGCCGCCGGCAACCCGGTCATGAAAGGACACGAACATGACGTCCGACACACCGCCGAATGCAAACTCCGCTGCCGCTGGCGGCGCCGGCTCCTCCTGCTGCACCGCTCCTCCGGCTGAAAACCGGGACACCCGCTCCGCCTGCTGCGGCGGGCCTGCGCCGCAAGGCGCCGATGCCTGCTGCCGCCACGACGCCGAAGCGAAGGCCGCCGGTACCGGCGGTTGCGGATGCGGGTCTTCGCACGACACGGCTGGACAATAGCTCGGGATTGCGGCGCCCGGCTCTTCAGTCAATCGCATGCGTGGAATTCGGGATGTTCTTCTTTTACCCCAATTCGCGCCCATGTCAAGTGAAAGGTGATCGGTGCCTCCGGCAGTCTGGATCCCGACGCACGCCAGGTCGGCCGATCCGCCGACGGGACAATCCCTGATTTCCTTCGCTGTTTTCCCTGTTTTCAGTCCGGAAATTCCCTGTTTTCAGTCCCGCGACACGCGTTTCCGACACAGCGCGGTTCTGGGCAAGTGGCTGTTATCACAAGGATAATCTGGACGGGCGCCGCCCGGCGCAGTATCGCGATTGCGAAAATTCCCTGTTCTTTCCCTGTTCTTGGTCTTCGGTCGCGCTGTTCGCCTACCGCCGCCGGTCCATGCCGCTCAGATAGCGGTCGAAGATCGATTCCATGTTCTTCTGGTAGGCCTCGCCCATCCGGCGGCCGGGTTCGAACATCTCGCCGAACACGTCCTTGCCGCTCGGCTGCCCGCCGTCGGCGCCGCCCATCATCTGGCCCAGCATGTCGCCGAGCGGGTTGCCGGCTCCGCCCATCATCTGCCCGATCAGGTCGCCCAGCGGATTCTTCTCGCGTTCATCGCGCTCGTAGCGGTCGAGCGGACCCTCGCCTTGCTGCCGCGCCGTGCCGCCCCCGGTCAATTGCTCCATCAGTTCGCCAAGCAGCGGGTTGGCGCTCCGGGTATGCGACTGCTTCGACAATCCGCCCATCACCAATGCCGCGATCGCCGGCATCATCTGCTTCATGATTGCCTCGCCGATCCCGGTCGCCGCCTCCGCCTGGGCCGCCACGGCGCGGCTGACGTCCTTGGAGCCGAACAGGTGGCCCAGAATCGCCTTGCCGTCGGCGATACCGTCGCTGCTCACGGCGCGCTCCGGCCGCTCGACATACGATGCGTGGTGCCCGCCGGCCAGCGCCTGCAGGAACCCGGCGAACCCGTCGGCGGCCTCGGTGCTGCGCTTCAGGCCGGTGGCGAAGGCCGGCATCACCGCCTCGACGGCGTTTCGCGCCTTGTCCTGCGAAACGCCGAACTGGCGTGCCAATGCGGCGAACGCGTCGTCGCCGCCGGCCTGGCTGATCGTATCGAACAGGTTCATCGCTTCCTCCCCTGGAACGTTCGGGCCATGAAAGACCCCGGATTGCCGCTGTGCAAGCGGCGAATTACAGTCGGAGGAAATCGTAACCGGATGACAGGATGCTGTTCCAACACACCGACGAAGAACTGATGATCCGCGAAACCGCGGAAAGGCTGGCCGTCGACAGGCTTGCGCCCCATGCCGACAGGCTCGACCGCGGCGAAGGCCGCGAGCAGATGCTCGCCAACCTGAGGACGCTTGCCGAACAGGGCTTCATGGGCCTCAACATCGCCGCCGAACATGGCGGCTCGGAGGCCGGCGCCGTCGCCTTCGCGCTTTCCATCGAGGCTTTCGGCGCCGCCTGCGCGGCCACCACCGTCACCGTCTCGGTCACCAACATGGTGGCCGAGGTCATCCAGTCTGTCGGCTCGGACGAGCAGAAGCGCGCCTACCTGCCGCCGCTCTGCGACGGCACCTTCCCCGCCGGCGCGTTCTGCCTGACGGAATCGGGCGCAGGCTCCGACCCGGCCGGCATGGCGCTGTCGGCGCGCATGGACGGCAACGAATGGGTGTTGAACGGCAGCAAGATCTACATCTCCTCGGCCGAGTATGCCGGTCTCTTCGTCGTCTGGGCGGTGACCGACCCGGACGCGCCAAAGGGCAAGGGCATTTCCTGTTTCCTGGTCGAGGCCGGCACGCCCGGCATGACGATCGGCAAGCCGGAGCGCAAGATGGGCCAGACCGGCTCTGCTACCTCAAGCGTGACCTTCGAGGATTGCCGGATTCCGGCCGATGCCCTGCTCGGGGCGGAGAACGACGGCTACCGCATCGCCGTCACCGAGCTCACCGGCGGGCGGATCGGCGTCTCGGGGCTGGCGCTCGGCATCGCCCGCGCCGCCATGGACGCCGCGGAAGCCTATGTCAGCGAGCGCCGCCAGTTCGACCGGCGGATCGCCGACATGCAGGGCATCCAGTGGATGATCGCGGACCGGGAGACCGAACTGGAGGCGGCGCGCCTGCTGATGCTCAAGGCGGCGCACCTGAAGGACCAGGGCGCCGATTTCCGCAAGGCGGCGTCGATGGCCAAGCTCTATTCCAGCGAGGCGGCGCAGCGCGCCACCTACACGGCGATCCAGCTGTTCGGCGGTGCCGGCTATCTCGCCGACTACCATGTCGAGCGGCTCGCCCGCGACGCGCGGATCACGACGATCTACGAGGGCACCAGCGAGATCCAGCGCATGATCATCGCCCGCGAGGTGCTGAAGGATTTCGCCGGCCAGGCGTGATTGCGGCCGGCGTTATTGCGGCGGCCGTCGCAGCACTTATATGTCCGGTCACGTCCGGGTCCGCGATGCCCGGCTGCCCGGACCGCGGCCGCCCAGCCGAATATCGATCCAGGCGGCGGCCGCGACAAGGAGATGGTGTCCACCCATGACAGGCGGAAACGCTCGGCCGAAACGCAAGCTCCGTCCGGCGGCACGGACCGCCTTCGCCTGCGTCACGGCCGCCGGCCTTGCCTCGACCGCATGGCACGCCAATCTCGTCTACCGCAACATGGGTCCGGCGTCCGAGTTCGTCATCGACGAGGCGCGCAGCCGCGCCGAACTGTTCGCGGCATCGCGGACGGCAATCACCGAGGACTATGCCAACCGCCGGATCACTCAGCTTGTCGGAGATTGCGACCTGGCGACGGCGGAAAGCTATGTCGCCGTCGCAGAGGCCCAGGAACTCAGCCTCTCCGCCGACACCTGGCAGGCCTATGACGACGCCAACGGCGTCGGCGCCCGGGCGCTGTGCCTCGGC
>DATHRP010000268.1:0-5742 GCA_035465195.1 Afifellaceae bacterium
GAACACGCCTACACCGCCCTGCTCCTGACGCTGACCAACTACAGCCCGCCGTCGCACAATCTCGTCTTCCTGCGCTCGCTGGCGGAGGACCAGGACCGCCGGCTGGTCGACGCCTGGCCGCGCGGCGAGCGGCCCTACACCGCCTGGTTCAACACCCTGAACGAGGCCTACGTGAAGGCGCGCTATTCCAAGCACTACCGGATCAGCGAGGAGGCGCTGACCTGGCTCGGCGCGCGCACGGCGGAGCTGCACGGGCTGGTGGAGACGGTGTGCCGCGAGCACCTGGCGAAACAGAAGCGGCGGGCGACGAAGGGGTGAGGTAGGCGCCACGGCCGGCCACGCCTCCGCAACTGGATTGCCCCGGAACAAGTCCGAGGGCTACAAGTCCGGCAATGACGAGTGGGTGTGTGTTCGAGGGGTTGGCGGAGTTAGGCTCGTGAAAACCAAGGCCCCACCCTCTCCCGTCATCCCCAGACTTGTTCCGGGGATCCAGTGCTGCAGGCGGCGAAGGGATGAGGCGGCGACGCTGATACCGGTCAGGCCGACGCAACTGGGTTGCCGGACCACCGGAACGGGTCCGGGGGCGACAAGCCGGGCAATAACGGCAACGAAGCTCATACACCGTCGCTTCGCCCGCTTTGATCGCCGGACATTACCGGACGTGCATTCTTGATGCTTGTCTGGATGCTTGTCCGGGCTTCCGGCAGCCGCCGGATTACATACCTTTTTGCGCCGAGCTTTCGTCCAGGGCGGCCTGCTCGGCCTGACGCTGCTTTTCAATAATACGACGGGCGGTCTCGTCCGGCATGCCCGTACCTATCAAGACCATTTCACCGAGCTGCAAGCTCGCCTCGATGGTCTCCGGTATAACGTGACTGGCGCCTCGGGCTATCAGGCGAGCTGCATAAGCGCGGTCACGGGCTCGTGCATATATGACAATATGCGGCCAATGCCGGCGCGCGGCCGCCACCACACCCTCAGCGGTTTCCGGATTGTCTATTGTCACCACCAGCGCCGAGGCCCTGTCGATGCCGAACTTGCGTATTATCTCCGGCTGTCTTGCGTCGCCGTAGAAAACTCCTGCGCCGGCTGCGCGGAATCGAGCGACCAGATTTGCGTCAACGTCCAGACCGACATGGGGAATGGCTTCAGCGGAAAGAACCGAGCCGAGCATTTGCCCGACACGGCCGTAGCCAACGACGATGACATGGCCGGCAAGCCCGGCGGCTATCTCGCCGTTACCCTGGCTACGGTTCTCCTCCCAAGCTTCCAGAGTACGGGCCAATTTTCGGGCGAAATGGGCTACCGGTGGCGTTGTAATCATCGTTATTCCCGTGACGATCAGCATGAACTGTGTGGTTTCATAGGGCATCAGGCCAAGTCCGTAGGCCATGCCGGCGACAAGGAAGGCAAACTCGCCACCCTGCCCAAGCAGCAGTCCAGTTTCGAGCGCTACCGATCGCGGTTCACCGAACCGTCGAGCGAGGAAATAGATAATCGGCGTCTTGACCAGGTAGAGCCCGACGATCGAGGAGATCAGCCAGAACGGTCTGGCGGCCACCTGGGCAATGTCGATGCTCATGCCGACCGAAACAAAGAAAAGACCGAGCAGCAGTCCCTTGAAGGGTTCGATGTCGACCTCGATCTCATGACGGTATTCGGTTTCGGCGAACAACAAGCCCGCCAAAAAAGCCCCCAACGCCATCGACAAGCCGACCTGTTCCGTGACCAGCGCGGTGCCGACGATCACCAACAGAACAAAGGCCAAAAACATTTCGCGGCTGGAAGTGCTGCCGACAACCCGGAACACCGGCCTGATTACCAGCCGACCAATCGCAAGTATGGCTGTGACTGCGATGAGTGCCTGGCCAATGGCCCAAGCGAATGCTGTCAGCACCTGAATATTGCTCCGGGCCGCAAGGGCGCCGACCAAAAACAAGATCGGCAGCACCGCCAGGTCCTGGCACAAGAGGATGGCAAAACCGGTCCGGCCGGTCGCAGTGCTCAGGCGGCGGTTCTCCGTCAACAACTGCATGACGATCGCGGTCGAGGACAGGGCGAAACCGGCGCCCAGCACGACCGCAGCGGGCAGAGAATTACCGAAGAGCGAAGCGATAACGGCGATGACCACACCGGTCACGGCAACTTGCGTACCACCCAGTCCAAATACCCTGTGCCGCAGTGCCCACAACCGTTCGAGCGAGAGCTCGAGACCAATCATGAACAAAAGGAACACGACACCCAGTTCGGCCAACGGCCGTATCCCGGCCAAATCCCTTATCACGACATAGTCTAACCATGGCGATGTGTCGGCAAACCGGGCCAGGCCGTGCGGCCCGATGGCCAACCCCACCACCAGAAAGCCGAATACCGGGCTGATTCCCAATCGACGGATGAGCGGCACGACAATGCCGGCAGCAAACAGAAATATTAATACCTCGCGTAAATCCAACGCGTCAGTGTGCACGAGGTTCTCCGCTTACCCCCAAACCTGTTGCAGTCTAACGATCCTGGCAGCCAAAGGAATTGGCCAACGTCCTTTGTTTTGCCGTTTTGCCTTTTTGAAGGAAAGTTTTTTATCGGCCTGTTTCGCGGACATGCGGGGGCGCAAGCCGGTGCCCGTGTCGCCGAGTATCACCAAGCGGCCAAGAGTTCTGCTTCGTCTCTTTCGGATCAGAAGCGGACATTTCCAGTTGCCCGGTAGCTGTCCGCCTTGTTCAATTCGGGGCACAGCGCGCCCCACGACATAAAGGCTGCCGATCGGCCGCCTTTCCTGACCGTCACCGCATCATTCAGTTCGTAGACGAGCCCGTTGCACTTCGATCGCTCTTCTTCTTCAGCGCGGGGCGGAACGGCCAGCGCTTTTTCGCCTTGTCGAAGGCATTCGGCCAGGTGTCGCCGTTCCTGCAGAAAAGATCCGACAGTCGGTCGACGCATTCGTCGTAGCTGAGCGCGTGGGCCGACGGCGTGGGCCGGGCGCCGCGCCGCATCAGGTCGGCATGACGTCCTGTCCGTGCTGTTCCGATAGCTGCGCATTCGCACACGTCCGCCCGCGCGCCCGGCCCGAATTCGGGTTCCGGTCCCTGTCGTGATATGATGCCGGATCGGTCTCATGCGCGGCGATCCCGGCGATCTGCGCTGCAAACCATGGATCGATCCAGGAGTGCACCGCCGCGCAATGTTCGGCAAAGGAGCACCGACATGAAACGTATCCTCGGCATCATCACCGTCACGCTGGCGCTCGCAACAGGCCAGGCCCGCGCGCAGAACCAGTACATGGTCTTCAGCTGCAACCTGCTGGGCGCGCCCGGCACGCTCACGCTCGCGATCGAGCGTATCCAGACCAGTACGGGGGTCTCGATCTACACGAGCGGCGAGCTGGTCAGCAATTTGGCACGGTATGTCTTCAGCGGGGAGGGCCAGTTCGCGGATTTCGTGGACGTCCAGCGCAACGAGCGCTTCCGGGTCCGCTTCGACGAGCGGCCGAACGGGCTGGTGCTGGTCGCGAACCCGTATGGCCCGGGGCCGGCCAGCTATTTCTGTCAGCGCACGCGCTGACCGGACGCGGCGGGACAGACTGGCCGCTATTGCTCGCCTGTCATTCGATCCGGCGGCGGAACCGGGGCCGGTGCCGGCCCCGGTCCGCACGGGCAGGCGCTCAGTTCGAGAACGAACCGGTGGCGCGCTGGCCGCTCGGCTTCTTCGGCGCTGTGTAATAGGAGCAGCGCTTCTTCGCCTTGTCGACGGCGTCCGGCCAGGTGTCTCCCTTCTTGTAGAAGAGGTCCGACAGCCGGTCGACGCATTCGTCGTAGCTGAGCGCGTGGGCCGGGCGCGGCATGGCGGAGATGCCGATTGCGGCGACGACGACCAGGCTTGCGCCGGCCTTGAACAGTGTGGATCGGTCGATCATGGGGTGCGTCCTTTCATCGGGTTTCGATGGTGATGGGTCGCGCCGACGCCGCGATCGGTTCAATGCGCGTTCGAATCCGGGCGCGGGAGACCGGTTTCGCTCATTGCCACGCCCGGTTGCGAAAACCGGCCGGAGGAAGCACAATACGGGCCGGCTGCGGGGCCGCGAACGCAAGGAGACTGCCGTGAGACACGGCGTCCGTACTTGCCTTCTGGCGATCGCCTGCCTGGCGACGGCCTGCATTGCGGGCGCGCGCCCGGCCGCGGCCGATCTCATCGTCGAGCTGGCCGGGGAACCGGCCACCAACGATCGTATGAAAGCAGCGATCGTGGAAGCCGTGGGGTGGACGGATGTCGGGAGACTCGTGAAGCCCCCCGACGTGAAACTGCGGATTGACGGAAAGATCATCGACACTCTCCGTGGCGTTGGCGACCCTGAAAAGGTGGCGCGGGAGATCAAGGAGCGCGGGCCAACGAACGGTTTCGTGACAACGATCCATTTTGCACCGCGCGACCAAAGGGTCGGCGAGGCCGTCGCGAAATATCTTAAAGTCGCCAATTTCAAAGTCATCCTCGACGACGGGATGCCGGACGCCGCCGCGGGTGTGCTGGTGATCGGCGACGCCTACGACCTTTCGCTCGACACGCCCAAAGCCTGGATGAACGCCGACGGGAGGACGGCGACCGTCGACGTTCCGGTCAAGGCCGGCGGTCAGCGGGACTATTCCATCGATATCCGCGAATCCGGCCGCAAGCGCGAAGCCAAGCTTGTGACGCGGAAGGACTGGTACCGGTCCTACAGCATCGACGTGCCCGCCGATTGGCAAGGTACGACCCGCAAACTGACGGTCGTCATCGATCCGGACGACGAATTCGCCGAAACGAACGAACGCAACAACGAAACATCCGTTACGCTGGAGGTGCCGAAGGTGGCACTGCCCCCGCCGGTGACGGGCGGGGATGAAGGCACCGGCAAACCAATTGATGGCGTCACCAACCGAGAGCCTAAGACGGAAGACGGCAACAGGACGAAAGATTCAACGCTAATCGAAAGGCTGCTGACGTTAGCCGAAAAGCATATCGTCGAGATCGCCGTTGCGGCCGGCATCGTGCTTCTGGCGCTGCTGCTGTTCGGCCGGCCACGCGGGAAAAGGGCGCGGCCGCCGAAACCGTCGGAACCGGTCACGGTCACCGGAAGACTGCGGAGCTGTCGCAGCGCGCAGTCCGTCGAAGCGCGCGGGCGGGGCCTGGCGTTGCCTTCCATCGGCTTCCGCGCCGGCCTTCGCCGCGGCGAGGCGGCGATGGCCTTCCACGAGGAGGAGAGCGGCGGTGGCTGAGGCGAACCCGACCCTTGCCGACCTGCTGTTCGGCGCGCCCCGCGGCGAGGGCGAAGGCGCGGACGCGGCGGCCGGGGCGCGGGCGGCGATCGAGCGGGGCGAATTTCCCGACATCCGCGCGCGGGTGAACGAACTGCCGGAGATTTCCTGGCCGGCGGCGTCCGGCGCCATCGCCGACGCGCTGAAGGACGCTCTAGACGTGACGCTGGCCGACGTACTGAAGGGCGCGTGGGCGAAGGCGAACGAACTCGACGCGGCGCTGAAGAGGCCGGCGGGCGAGACGACCCTGGTGCCGCTCGCCGAACATACGGTCAAATCTGTCCATCACCCGGAGGTCGAGGTGGTGGCGCGCCACCCCGTCGCCGGCGGCGCGCCGGCGCAGGAAAGCGTGATCGCGACGCTGGTCTTCGACGCGGAGTTCGTGCTGACGCTGGAGGGCGTGGTGCTGAAGGTGCGCGACGGGGCGATCGCCGATATCACGAGCGGAACGCTGGCG
>DATHRP010000269.1:0-2424 GCA_035465195.1 Afifellaceae bacterium
ATCCGAAGTACCTGAAGTTCCTGGAAGCCACCAAGGCCGGCGCCTGTATCTGTGCCAAACGATTTGCGGACCGCGTGCCGGCCGATGTCGCGGTGCTTGAATCCGCCTGGCCGTACCAGAGTTATGCGGCTGTCCTGGCCCAAGCCTTCCCGGCGGCGATGCGGCCTTCCGGCGCTCTGGGCGGCGGCGAGACCGGCATCGCGCCCGGCGCCCATGTCGATCCGCAAGCGCAATTGGAGGACGGTGTACGGGTGGAGCCCGGCGCGGTTATTGGGCCAGGCGCCGCGATTGGACGCGGCACGGTCATATCTGCCTGTGCTGTCGTTTCAGCCAATGTTTCGGTTGGCCGCCACTGTTCGATCGGGCCCAATGCGACTCTTCAGCACGCCATCCTCGGCGACCGCGTGATCGTCCACCCGGGCTGCCAGATCGGCCAGGACGGGTTCGGATTCGCCATGAGCCCGGCCGGTCACAGGAAGGTGCCGCAGATCGGTCGCGTCATCATCCAGGACGACGTCGAAATCGGGGCCAATACGACGATCGATCGCGGCGCGAACCGCGACACGGTGATCGGCGAGGGCACCAAGATCGATAACCAGGTCCAGATCGCCCACAATGTCGTCATCGGCCGGCATTGCGTGATCGTCGCGCAGGTCGGGCTGTCCGGTTCGTGCCGTCTGGGCGATTTCGTTGCCATTGGCGGCCAGTCCGGCGTAAATGGGCACGTGACGATCGGCGACGGCGCGCAAATCGCGGCGGTCAGTTCCGTTCATGGCGACGTTCCGCCGGGCGTGCGCTGGGGCGGGGTTCCGGCCAAGCCGGCCCGCGACTGGTTCCGCGAGATCGCCACTTTGCGCAGGCTGACCCAGCGGGGGGACGGTGGCCAGGCCGGAACGGAAGACGAGGAAAAGGGGGCGTAATGGACGATCAGACCAGGGTTCTGGAAGCGGCCGACATACAGGAGATCATGCAGGCGTTGCCCCACCGCTACCCCTTCCTTCTCGTGGATCGCATCATTGATATCGACGGCGACAATTCCTGCATCGGCATCAAGAACGTCACGGTCAACGAACCGCATTTCACGGGTCATTTTCCATCGCGGCCGATCATGCCCGGTGTCCTGCTGATCGAGGGTATGGCGCAGACCGCCGGCGCCCTGTGCGTGCTGAAGGCGATCGCCGACGACAGCGCCAACCTCGTCTACTTCATGACCATCGACAAGGCCAAGTTCCGCAAGCCTGTCGTTCCGGGCGACAGGGTGGAATACCACATGACCAAACTGCGCAATCGCAAGAACATTTGGTGGTTCGGGGGCAAGGCCGTAGTCGACGGCACCCGTGTCGCCGAGGCGGAAATCAGCGCGATGCTCATTTCCGGCGAAATGGAATGACGGCAATTCATCCCACGGCGGTTGTCGACAGGGGAGCCGAACTCTCCGGTGACGTCGAGATCGGCCCGTTCTGCGTGGTCGGCGCAAATGCCGTCCTGGGCGCCGGTGTGCGGCTTCATTCACACGTGGTCTTGGAGGGGCGCACGGAAATCGGCGACAAGACGGAAGTCTATCCGTTCGCCAGCCTCGGCCACCGACCGCAGGATCTGAAATATCGCGGCGAGGAAAGCCGCCTGACCATCGGCAGTAATTGCGTGATCCGGGAGCATGTGACGATGAACCCCGGGACCGAGGGCGGCGGTATGCTGACAAGCGTCGGCGACCGGTGCCTCATCATGGTCGGCACCCATGTCGCGCACGATTGCCGTATCGGCAACGACGTCATTCTCGTCAACAATGTCACGCTGGCCGGCCATGTCACGATCAGTGATCACGTCATCATGGCGGGACTGTCGGGCGCGCACCAGTTCGTCCGCATAGGCGCCCATGCCTTTGTCGGCGGCATGACGGGGTTGGAGAATGATCTCATTCCCTATGGCATGGCGATCGGCAATCGCGCGCACCTGGCCGGCCTGAACCTTGTTGGCCTGAAGCGCCGGGGCTTCAGCAGGGAGCAGATTCATGTACTGCGCAATGCCTACAAGGCACTGTTTTCCGGCGACGGAAACCTGAAATCGCGGCTTGATTCCGTGGAAGCCGAGTTTTCCGGCGACGCCAACGTGGCGATGATCGTCGATTTCATCCGCGAGGGCGGCGACAGGGCAATCTGCACGCCGCGGCAGGGAAATGACGGCGGCTGATGCGGCTGCGCCGGACGACCGGAAGGGCTATCCGCTGGCGATCGTTGCCGGGCATGGCGACATGCCCGTGCTGCTTGCCGACGCAGCGCGGCGCAATGGCTGGACACCGGTCGTCTTCGCCCTGGCGGGGGAGGCCGATGTAGACCGGTTCGATGATTTCGCCTGCTTCCCGGTCAAGTGGGGCGAAGTCGGCAAGTTGTTCCGCCTGATCGGCGAGAAGGGATGTCGCCAGCT
>DATHRP010000270.1:0-2658 GCA_035465195.1 Afifellaceae bacterium
GGCTCCGGCGCGCCGCGCGGCAACCGCAACGCGGTGAAGCACGGATACTATTCGGCGGCGGCCAGCGAGGAGCGACAGGCGATGAGGGAGCTTATGCGGCTGGCGGCAGAGGCGCTGGAGAGGTGGTGAGACCCCCGGCGAGCCGATCAGGCCCGGACCGCTCGCCTAGCGAACGAAACGGGCGCCCGGCCCTCCGGCCGGACGCCCGCTCCCGTTCAATCCCTGTCCGGTACGCCTATTCGACGCTCAGCACGCCGTCCTGGATGACCAGGTTGTCGCTGCCGTCGACCTGAATGGAATCGTCGCCGTCGACGCCGATCATGCAGCCTTTCATGCAGATGTCGCTGAAGCTCTCCTCGGCCGAGATCACGACTTCCTGGGCTTCCGAATCCTCGCTGTCGCTGATCTGGAGATAATGCTCCGTCGTGTCGCGGTTGGTGATCGATGCGGCCTGGACCGTGCCCGCCATCAGGACGAATGCGCCGGCAAGCACCAGAATGTTTTTCTTGTTCACTTCAATTCTCCTGTTGATCCTGTTCCCGAACCGCCGGCGGAAACGTGTCGTCCCGCCGGCAGGCTGAACCGTTACCTGCGCGGCTCCCGGCTCTTGCCGCCGGGATCGGGCTTGCCGGATGCGGCCGGCGGTTGCGCAGGCTTCGGCTGCGGCCGCGTCCGCCGGTCCGGGAAGGCGATGACCTTCCCCGATCCGGCCGTTGGTCGGCCTAGTTTCATCTGATTACTCCTTGGACCGGGGTCTCTTCTCCGCCGGTGTCGCGAACCTATGCCCGGTCACTGCATGCGGCAAACGAAATTATCGGATGCTTTATATCGGTTTTTCCAATGGTTGACCCCTTCCATCGAACCGCCAATGAAAACGCCCGGACCGCGCGGTCCGGGCGCCTGTCGACCACAAAGGCCTATCGGGACGCATCGAGGGGGGTCAACGCCCGGCCAGCCTTGCATGGCCTGTCACTTGTTTTGCGCGGGCGATTTCACGCCCGACGTCGACTTCTCGGCGGGGCTTGCCGACTGGCCGGGTTTCAGCTGCGGCGGCTGGCCCTGCGGTTTCTTGTCCGTAGCGGACTTGCCGGCGGGTTTGTTCGTTTTCATCGTCAGGCTCTCCTGTTCACGTCGCCCCGTGACCGTTCACGTATGCAGCGGCCGGGCTGGCGACAAATGAAATTGTCAGGTGAATGAGATCGGCTATTCGAATGGATCGGCCGGCAACGCGGCCGCGCGGGAACCGCGCCTTACTCGGATACCGCATGGCCGTCGTAACCTGTTAGCGCCCGGCACGGCTGACTGGCGTCATGCCGGAGGCATGCCAGAGTTGGTGTGACTGATAATGAAGTACGGAACGGGGCGCGCCGAATTCGAGGGGGTCAGAACTCGGCGGCCCCGCCCTTGTATGACAGCGCGACCGCGGCGGTTACGCACCGGCGTGGCTGTGTTCGTGCCGGACTTCGGGTTCGTCCCGGGGGCTCTTTCCGGGGGCGGCGGCAACCGGGTACCTTGAAGCGTTTCCCGAAGGTTCGACGGCACAACGTTCGGCCTTCCGGCCGCCGCGCGGCTGTCTTGGGCAGGGCGGATTCCACACTGCCGAAGAATAATCTATGCCGCATTTGAGAATTTGACAAACGAATATATATGATTGTTGATATCGGTAATTCCAATAGAAAAGACGGCGCCGCGCAATGGACGTCACCCTCGCCCGCACCTTCCTCGCCGTCGTCGAGACGGGCAGCTTCGTCGGGGCGGCGAAGCGCGTCTTCGTCACCCAGTCCACCGTCAGCATGCGCATCAAGCTGCTGGAGGACCAGCTCGGCAAGAAGCTGTTCGAGCGCAGCAAGGGCGGCACGCGGCTGACACCGGCCGGCAGCCGCTTCGAGAAGCACGCCCAGGCGATGGTCCGGGTGTGGGAGCACGCCCGGCTGGAGATCGCGCTGCCGGAGAACTATTCCGCCTCGATCAATATCGGCGGCCCGTACAGCCTGTGGGACGGCTTCCTGCTGGACTGGGTGGCGCGCATGCGCGCCAAGGCGCCGGAGATCGCCATCCGCAGCCAGGTCGGTTTTTCCGACACCCTGGTCCAGCGTCTGATCGACGGCACGCTCGACGTCGGCGTGATGTACGCGCCGCAGAGCCGGCCGGGCTTCCAGGTCGAGAAGCTGTTCGAGGACGAGATGGTGATGGTCTCCGGCGAGAAGCGGCGCGCCGGCGGCGCGCTCGCCAACTACGTCTTCATCGACTGGGGGCCGGAGTTCCGGGCCGACCACAGCCTCAACTTCCCGGGTCTTTCCGCCCCCGCGCTCTATATGGAGCTCGGCTCGCTCGGCCTGAAATACGTGCTGGAGAATCGCGGCTCGGGCTATTTTCCGCGCCGCCTCGTTGCGCCGTACCTCGCCGAGAAACAGCTGAAGCTGATCGCCGACGCTCCGGTCTTCAGCTATCCCGCCTACGCCGTCTATCCGGCCGACGGCGGGCTGGACACGCTCGACCTGATCCTGACGAACCTGCGCGCCGTCGCCGCCCGCCAGGCGTGAGCCGCGCGGCGCGGTTACAGGCAGCGCGACAGGCTGTCAGTGGATCAGGAAGCGGTCGAACAGGCCGGCGCCCGTCAAGGCGATTATGAAGGCGATCACGGCCAGCGAAACCGCG
>DATHRP010000271.1:0-1573 GCA_035465195.1 Afifellaceae bacterium
TGCCGCCGACCGGCACCAGCTCACGACGACCGCCAAGATGCGCGCCATGAGACTGTTGTGGCGCAGGCTGCAGGACCTGAGCGACGCCTCGCCGTCAGACCTTCGCCTGCACGCGGAAACGGCGCGCCGGATGATGATGGCGGACGATCCGCACACCAATCTCCTCAGGACGACGCTCGCTGCCTTCGCCGCCGGCACCGGCGGCGCCGACTCCATCGCGATCATGCCCTATACATGCGCACTCGGCCTGGCCGACGCACAGGCGCGGCGAATGTCGCGCAACCTGCACCATCTGATGATCGAGGAATCGAACCTGCACCGGGTCGCCGACCCGGCAGCCGGCTCGGGCGCGATCGAGGCGCTGACTGAGAACCTTTGCCGGGCGGCTTGGGCAGAGTTCCAGACGATCGAAGGCGAAGGCGGCATCCTGGAGAGCCTGCAATCCGGCGCGATCCAAAGCCGCATCGGCGCGGCACGGGACGCGCTACTGAATTCAATCGCCGCTGACAGCGAGCCTTTCGTCGGCGCGACGATCTATCCGGATGCGACACCGGCCAAGGCCACATTGCTCGAAGCCGAGCCCTGGCCGGACCCGGAGAGCAAGGACGCGGTTCTTGCCTGCACTCCGCTCTCGCCCGCAGCCCTGGTGAATTTGTGATGGGCGTGAACAATCTCGTAATCGATTTCGAAGCCTGGGTTCGCGGTCTGCTGGAGACCGGGAACCACCTCCCGATCGGCATCGCGCTGGCCATAACCATCGTTGCGATCGCAATCGGTTATCGATCGAAGTTCAATGTGTTCGTTCGGCGTGATTATTTGACCGATCCGGAGGAGTTGAGAAGGTTTGACGAGCAGGAAGCCCTGGAAAAATGGAAGCGGGACCATGAGCAGGATTCCTGATTTCGCGTCCACGCCCTGGCGGAAGCCTGAAACCGTCGGCCCCGAGATGTCCGGCCAGGACTGGCAGACGCCGGAAGGGATTGCCGTCAAGCCGGCCTACGCGCCGGATGACAGCGACGGCATCGACTTCATCCACGGCATGCCGGGTTTCCCACCCTTCGTGCGGGGCCCTTACCCGACCATGTACGTGCAGCGGCCGTGGACGATCCGGCAATATGCCGGCTTTTCCAATGCGAAGGACTCCAATGCCTTCTACCGGCGCAACCTGGCGGCCGGCCAGAAGGGCCTGTCGATCGCCTTCGACCTTGCAACCCACCGGGGCTACGATTCCGACCATCCGCGCGTTTCAGGCGATGTCGGCATGGCGGGCGTTGCAATCGATTCCATCCTTGACATGCAGGAACTGTTCGACGGCATACCACTCGACCAGATGAGCGTGTCGATGACGATGAACGGCGCGGTGCTGCCGGTATTGGCGCTCTTCATCGTCGCCGGCGAGGAACAGGGTGTCCCACCGGAAAAGCTGACCGGGACCATCCAGAACGACATCCTGAAGGAGTTCATGGTCCGCAACACCTACATCTATCCGCCGAAGCCTTCGATGCGGATCATCTCCGATATCTTCGCCTTTACCTCGGAGCACATGCCGAAGTTCAACTCGATCTCGATTTCC
>DATHRP010000272.1:0-4161 GCA_035465195.1 Afifellaceae bacterium
TGGCCAACGACTATTCTTACGAATCGACTGAAAGATCCTGTCCGCTGTGTAACGGCGAAGAGCAGATACCAAAACAAGACCTGTCGCTGCCACCGTGGCGGATCGCCGAATGCGCCCGCTGCGCCTTCGTCTATCTCGCCAATCCCGTCGATTATTCCGACCTTGTCGAAGACCATGCCTGGGAAAAGAGCCGGCGGCAGGAATCCGCCCGCAGGCGCGAGGACAGGCCCCTGCTCGACCGCTCAAGCAAGCGGACCCGGTGGCGGCTGAGGCTGGCCGGCAACACCAATGCCAAAGTCCTTGCGAAGGTGTTTCCCGGCGGCCGGGTTCTCGATGTCGGCTGCGGCGGCGGCCTGGCGCTTCCCGAACCGCTCGTACCCTACGGCGTGGAGATCTCCAGGGAACTGGCCGACAGGGCCGACTATGTCATGCAGCGGCGCGGCGGCTACTGCGTGCACGCGCCGGCGCTCGAGGGGATCAAGACATTCGATGCCGGCTTCTTCCAGGGCGTGCTCCTGAGGTCGTTCCTGGAGCACGAGACCAACCCGCTGCCGCTCTTGCACGACGTGCACCGCGTGCTGGCCGAAGACGGCGTGGTCTATATCCGCGTGCCGAATTTCGCGTCGGTCAACCGGCGGGTGATGGGGCAAAGATGGTGCGGCTTCCGCTATCCGGACCATGTCAACTATTTCACGCCGGACAGCCTCGGGCGCATGGCCGCGGAAGCCGGCTTCGCGATGGACATACAGAACCCGCTTCGCCTGCCCTTCGACGACAATATCAAGGTGCTGTTGAGAAAGACGGAAACGCCGGCGGCAGTCGCGGGCAGGCTGGCAGGCTTGAATTCCGGATCAATGCCCGCCCCGCCGAAGCGATCCGCGGCATCCGCGATGTGAAGCCTCGCGCAATCACGCGCCCGGCGTCTTTGCGCGGATATCCTCGACGATCGTCGCCCGAAGGTCTTCCGTGACTTCCGGCGTCCGGCCGAACCAGTGACTGAAGCCGGCCACGGCCTGGTGCAACAGCATGCCTAGGCCGTCGACGGTTCGGTGGCCTCTGGCCTTTGCATCCTTCAGGAGCTGCGTTTCGAGCGGGACATAGATCACGTCGTAGACGATGGCGCCGTCCTTCAGCGTCGACAGGTCCAACTCGAGCGGCTCCTTGCCGAGCATCCCGAGAGACGCGGTGTTGACCAGCAGGTCCGCCCGTCCGAGCAGGCCCGGCAGTGCATCCAGCCCGTGCCCGCTCATGCCGCCGAAGTGGGCCGCGAGCTCTTCCGCCGTCGAGGCCGTCCGGTTGCACAATTCGACCGACAAGCCGCGCGTCTTCAGCCCGTAAGCCGCAGCCCGCGCCGCCCCGCCGGCGCCGATGATGACGGCCGTACCGGCCTCCCGGTCCCAGCCCGGCACGAGGTCGTCCAGGTTGCCGAGAAAACCGATCGCATCGGTATTGCCGCCGACAAGTTCGTCGTCGTCCCACCAGATCGTGTTGACCGCACCCATGGTCGTTGCGGCATTGTCGATCCGGTCGAGATAGGGGATGACCGCCAGCTTGTGTGGCACGGTCACATTGCCGCCGACCCAGCCGGCCTCGCGATAGGTCGCGAAGAAATTGCCAAGCGCCTCCGGCGTCACGTCCGCCAGTTCGTAACTTCCTTCGATACCGTAGAGCCTGAGCCAGTAGCCGTGCAGCATCGGCGAACGCGAATGGGCGACGGGATGACCGACAACGAAGGCGCGCGGAATTGTCATGACCGTTTTCCATAGCACGCGCGAATGCCGATTGTGACGGGGCGCGACACTTTACCGTTTGGCATGGTGGACTAGCACCGGAAACGACCGGACGCCAATTCAAACGCGTCGCGGAGCCGGTGATGACAACGCCCTCGTGCGGTCCGGCACCCGGCAAGCAACCGTTGCGCGGTCTTCAGCCGAAGCGGATCTCGGCAACGGCATAGGCGTCGAGCTCGATGGCGGAAGCCGAGACCTGCGTGGCGGGCCCACCGCGCCAGTCCGCGTCGCCGCATGCCGCCTCGAACGCCGACGCATCGAGCAGCCGGACCATCCCGGCCTCCGGCACGCCCGACAGTGAAACCGTTTGCGGCTCGCCCGTCAGGTTGCTGAGCCAGACGGTCGTTCCGCCGTCGCCGGAGACGGCGAGCGCCTGCACCGAGCGGCCATCCGAGACCGACGTTTCATGGACGTCGCCCGACAGACCGCAATGGCCGGCCAGCACATGATATTTCGCGAACACCGCCGCGCCGGCTTCGTCGAACCACGGCTGGGCATGATCCTGCTTGGAATAGACGATGCCGGATGGCCCGGTCGTCGCGGCCAGTGTGACGGCATCGACGCCGGCCCGCGCGGCATGGGCCAGGTATCCCGCATACCAGGCAGTGCCCAGGAGCCCGCGGTCGCGCGGATCCACGCGGTTCATCGCCTGGCGGATATTGTTCGGGTTTTCCGCCGGTACGGCACCTTAGGGATTGTCGCGCATCGAAACCGCCGTCGGAAACACCCAGTAGGGTTTGCCGCCGCCGAACGCGCGCACCGAGTTGAAGATCGACGGCAGCGATTCCAGCGTCTCGGTCACGGAGACATCGTCGCCCGCATGGACGATCGGGCAGCCGGTGTGGCAGATGAAGTCGAGCACCTCGGCCGGCGGGCGCTTGCGGTTGAGTTCGGTGAAATAGCTGAACATGCCGCCGCCGACCTCCGCCTCCGGGAACGTCTCCCGCGCCGCCTGCATCAGGTCGGCCCAGCCCGGGGCGTCCGGGAACACCGAGCCGGGCAGCGTGCATTTGAGATCGCTCGACGGCGAGACGGCAACCTTGGCGAACGAAACGTCGGCCTCGCGCGCGGCGTCGCCGACCACCGCCATGTCGCGCCGCATGATGTCGAGATCGGCGCTCGGCCTGCCGTCGGCATCGACGCAGGGAAGCACCGCCTCGAGGATCAGGTCGGCGCCAGTCGCCTCGGCCAGTTCGCGGTAGCTGCGCATCTCGCCGGCGCCGTGTCCCTTGCGGCCGTCGAAATGGCAGACCAGGAACGACGGTCCCGCCTTCCCGATCAGATCCGCGCTGGCAACGGCATCCGCGGCATGTTCGGCCGGCACCGCCAGGCCGATGCGCGGCATGCCACGGCCGGTCTTTTTCCCCACGGTGACGCTGACAGGACCCGCTCCGGCCGAGCCGCCGGCGGTGGGTTGTCCCTCGATCGTCAGCTCGACCCGCTGCGGCGTCTTCTCGCCCTTTCCGATCGTATAGGGCCAGGGAAGCGCGAGCGGCCGGACATAGGTCTTGTAGGATGCGTCCATCCAGTTCCGGTGATCCTCCATTTCGAAGGCGTCGCCTTCCATGCGGCAGGAAACACGCACGCCGGGCATGATTTCGTGGCTCAATGCGCGGATATCCTGGAACGGGCATGCCGGGTTGACCAGTTCCGGGAACGCGCTTTCCACCACGCGCCCGTCGGTATGCTCGACGGTGACCGGGGCGCCGACGACGCCGTCGAGCGCATGCAGCACCACGAAGCCGGTGCGGTTGGTGACGAAATCGCTCAACGCCTCGCCCTCGGCCTGAAACAGCAGGCTGCCGTCGGGCCGCCCCTCGATCCGCGCCGAATAGCGGAACGACTGGTCACTGTCCGAACAAAGCGCATCGTAGGTCACGGTGAACCGGTCGGACTGCTGGTCGATCTTCAGGTTGGTGATTTCGGGATTGTAGGTGCCCCAGTTGCGATCGCGCACCAGAAAGGCGATCGCACGCAGGGCTTCCCGGCCGCCGATCATTACGTAGCGCAGGTTGCCGGCCTCTAGCACAGCTTCGAGCGGACCCGCTCTGACCACCGGCGGCGTTTCGACCGGCTCGTCGGTTCCGAACAGAATGACGGATCTGGAAGCACTCATGGTGTTACATCCCCTTCTGGCTTGCGGCTGCGATTAGCCGTAGATCACCTTGTCGGTCTCCGGATCGATCAGGATAACCCGCGACATGTCGACGAGAAGCTCGATGGCCGTTCCAGGCCGCTCCACGGCGTGGGCCGGAAGCTCGACCGTGACCTCCGTCCCGCCAATTCGGAACTGCGCGTAGGTTCTGGTTCCCGTCGGCTGAACCAGGTCGATGACGGCCTTGAGCGGCGCCCTGCCGCCCGCGTCGCTGGT
>DATHRP010000273.1:0-5007 GCA_035465195.1 Afifellaceae bacterium
ATTGCCCTTGCGACGGCGTTCGGTCATGGTCCGAAGATCGATTTCAGGGGCATTCGAATTCCGTGTTTCACGACCTCATCGCGCCGTTCGTCACGCTGTTCGTGACCATCGATCCGCCTGGTCTGGCGCCTTTGTTCCTGGCGCTGACCGGCGGCATGGATCGCGCCTCGCGCGGCCGCGTTGCGGTCCGGGCCACGGTGATCGCCTTCGTGATCCTGATCCTGTTTGCCGTCGCGGGCACCCTGATCCTGTCGACATTCGGCATCACCATCCACGCCTTCCGCATTGCAGGCGGCCTGCTTCTGTTCTGGATCGCCTTCGAGATGATCTTCGAGAAGCGCCAGGACCGGCATGAAAAGAGCGCCCAGCGCGTCGTCAATTCCGACGAGATCCACAGCCTGGCGGTTTTCCCGCTCGCCATCCCGCTCATTGCCGGCCCGGGGGCCATCTCGGCCACCATCCTGCTATCGGATCAATTTTCCGATATCGTAGACCGCATCCGGCTGATCGCCATCATCGCGTCGATCATCGCCCTCACAATGGTCGTCTTCGTGCTTGCAGAGCGGATCGACCGCTTTCTGGGCGTGACCGGACGCATGGTGCTGACGCGCCTCCTCGGCGTCATCCTGGCGGGTCTGGCCGTCCAGTTCGTCGCAGACGGGATTTTCGCGCTGATTAGCGCCCGGGCAGCCTGACCGGCATTTCCTTGCCGCCGAATTCGTGGACGCTATCTCCGGCCCGCAGCGTCACCGTCTCGACCCCATCGGGTATCGCGACGCCCATCAGGCTACGGGTAAACGGCTGCTCGTTGTCGTGCGGATGCAGCAGCTTGCGCTCGCCCAGCATCGCGCCGTCCGGCCCGATCACCTGCCAGACATTGGCGTAATGGTCCCAGCCGGCATCCTCGTGCCGGACGGTCACATGGAAATCGTACTTTCCGGACGAGGCCTGAACCACCTCGACATCCACCACGTCGGCTTCACCCGCCCATGCCATTCCCGGCAGGGCCATGAGGCCCGCGAACAGAAACCGACTTCCACAGAACATCTTTCTTACCCTTGCTCTTGAACCCGGATAACCCTATCGCGAACGTGTTCACGTCACACGTCACAACATCGCGAAGGCGGAGCGAAACGGCACATGGCGGCAGGCTCATCGAAAAAGGTCATATACGCGGCTCTGGCCGGCAATGCGGTGATCGCTGCCGTCAAGTTCGTCGCGGCCGTCTATACGGGCTCGTCCGCCATGCTGTCGGAAGGCATCCACTCCCTGGTCGACACCGGCAACCAGGGCCTGCTGCTCTACGGATTGAAGCGCTCGCAGCGGCCGGCCGACGCAAACCATCCCTTCGGCTATGGCGCAGAGCTCTATTTCTGGGCATTCGTCGTCGCCCTGCTGATCTTCTCGATCGGATCCGGCGTATCGATCTACGAAGGGATCCAGAAGATCCTGAACCCGCATCCTATAGAGAACGTATCGGTGAACTTCATCGTGCTCGGCCTGGCGCTCGTCTTCGAAGGCGCGGCATGGTTCGTTGCCTACCGGGCCTTCGAGAGGACACGAGGCAGATACAGCTTCGTCGACGCGATCCGCCTCTCCAAGGACCCGACCGTGTTCACAGTGCTGTTCGAGGACAGCGCCGCCATGCTGGGCCTGATCATCGCCGGCGTCGGCATCGCGCTGGCCCATTATCTCGACCTGCCGTGGATGGACGGTGCCGCATCGATCCTGATCGGTGTCGTGCTTGCCGTCACGGCCGTCGTGCTCGCCATCGAGACCAAGGGCCTGCTGATCGGCGAGGCCGCCGCCACCGAGCTTGTCGGCGACATCAAGGCGATCGTCGAGGCGACGCCCACGGTCGACATGCTAAACGAGATCCGCTCCCTGCACCGCGGCCCGAACGACATCCTGCTGGCGCTTTCGATCGATTTCGAGAACAACCTGCCGGTCGGCAAGGTCGAGGATGCGATCTATCAGCTCGAGCTTGCCATCAAGGAGCGCTTCCCCCAGGTCCGCCGGCTTTTCATCGAGGTCCAGTCAAAGGATCATCACGACGAGATGGTCGCCCGGGCGCGCCATTTCGACGACACGCCGCCAGAAGAGCACTAGCGGGGTAACGTTCTTAGAACGGGATCTCGTCGTCCAGGTCCTGCGAGAACGATCCGCCACCCGACGAGCCGCCCCGGTCCATCGGCCCGGACGAGCCGAAGTCCGCACCGCGGCCGGATCGGTCTTCGACCTGGCCGCCACCGCCACTGCGCGTGTCCAGCATCTGCAGTTCGCCGCGATAGCGCTGCAGCACGATTTCCGTCGTGTAACGCTTGTTGCCCTGCTGGTCTTCCCACTGCCGGGTCTGCAACTGGCCCTCAATATAGACCTTCGAGCCCTTGCGCAGATATTGTTCGGCGACCTTGGCCAGGTTCTCGTTGAAGATCACCACGTTGTGCCATTCGGTTTTTTCGCGCCGCTCGCCGCTCTGCTTGTCCCGCCAGCTCTCCGACGTCGCAATCCGCATGTTCACGACAGGATCGCCGGAATTGAGCCGCCGCACCTCGGGATCCGCGCCCAGATTGGCGACCAGGATCACCTTGTTCACACTGCCTGCCATATCATCTCTCCTCCTGCCCGGTGATGCTCCATATAGCCGCAACGCGCGGCTCTGCCACACGCCATGCCGGACATGTCCACAATCCTTTTGGAAACCGCCGGCCCGCCCACTGGCGCGTTTGTTCTTTTTATGTTCTATACATCATCGGCCAGCGAATCAAGGCTGTGATTTTCCACCTGTCCGCCTTGCAGGCTTGCTAGAGGAGGTGCGATTGTTTTCAGTGTGCGGTGCATTAACTATTGCAGCGCGGCATTGCCGCGCCGCGACGATTACCATTGCGCCGGCGCGTAACCATGGATTTTTCGGCTCCCGATGACTTCTGAAGACAGACATGGCCAGAAGCTGATCTCGGTGCGCGGCGCCCGGGAGCACAATCTGAAAAATGTAGACGTCGATCTGCCGCGCGACAGCCTGATCGTCATGACCGGCTTGTCCGGCTCCGGCAAGTCGTCGCTCGCCTTCGACACCATCTATGCCGAGGGCCAGCGCCGCTACGTTGAATCGCTGTCCGCCTATGCAAGACAGTTTCTGGAGATGATGCAGAAGCCGGACGTCGACCAGATCGACGGCCTGTCGCCGGCGATCTCCATCGAGCAGAAGACGACCTCGCGCAATCCGCGCTCGACGGTCGGCACCGTCACCGAGATCTACGATTACATGCGGCTTTTGTTCGCGCGTGTCGGCGTGCCCTATTCGCCGGCCACCGGATTGCCGATCGAAAGCCAGACCGTCAGCCAGATGGTCGACCGCATCATGGCCCTCGACGAAGGTACCCGCCTCTACCTGCTCGCGCCCGTCGCCCGCAACCGCAAGGGTGAATTCCGCAAAGAACTCGCCGAATACATGAAGCGCGGCTTCCAGCGTGCGCGGATCGACGGCGAAATGTACGAGATCGCCGACGCCCCGGCGCTCGACAAGAAATTCAAGCACGACATCGATATCGTCGTGGATCGCGTCGTCGTGCGCGGCGACATCGCCACGCGGCTGGCGGATTCGCTGGAAACGGCGCTTTCTATCGCCGACGGCATCGCGATCGCCGAGTTCGCCGACGAGAAGGACGATCGCGGCGGTCCGCGCCAGATCGTCTTCTCGGAAAGGTTCGCCTGTCCGGTCTCCGGGTTCACGATCTCCGAAATCGAGCCGCGCCTGTTCTCGTTCAACAATCCGGTCGGCGCCTGCCCCGACTGCGACGGCCTTGGAACCCAGCAAGGCGTCGACCCGGATCTGGTGGTCCCCGACCACAAGCTGACCCTGCGCGGCGGCGCCATCCTGCCTTGGGCGAAATCGTCATCGCCCTATTACCTGCAGACGCTCGAGGCGCTGGCCGGCCATTACGGCTTCGGCGTCGACACGCCCTGGGGCGAACTCGACGGCAAGGCGCGCGACGCCGTGCTTTACGGCACCGGCAGGGAAAAGGTCACGTTCCGATATGACGATGGCCAGCGCTCCTACCAGACCAGCAAGGCCTTCGAGGGCGTCATTCCGAATATCGAGCGGCGCTGGAAGGAAACCGATTCAAGCTGGGTGCGCGACGAGTTCAGCCGCTACATGTCGGCCTCGCCGTGCCTGACCTGCGCCGGCTACCGGCTGAAGCCCGAAGCGCTGGCGGTAAAGATCGACGACATGCATATCGGCGAGGTTGCCGAAATGTCGATCCGGGCTGCCGGAGAGTGGTATTCGACGCTGCCGGAGCGCTTGAGCGACAAGCAGAACGAGATCGCCGGCCGGATCCTCAAGGAAATCCGCGAGCGGCTCGCCTTCCTCAACGATGTCGGTCTCGACTATCTCACCCTGTCGCGCAATTCCGGAACCCTCTCTGGCGGCGAGAGCCAGCGCATCCGGCTTGCCTCGCAGATCGGCTCTGGCCTGACCGGCGTGCTCTACGTGCTCGACGAACCGTCCATCGGCCTGCATCAGCGCGACAATGACCGCCTGCTCGGCACGCTCAAGCATCTCCGCGATCTCGGCAATACGGTGATCGTGGTCGAGCACGACGAGGACGCCATCCTGACCGCCGACCATGTGGTCGACATCGGGCCCGGCGCCGGCGTTCACGGCGGCAGGATCGTCGCGGAGGGCACGCCCTCGGAGATTATGGCCAACAGTCAATCGTTGACGGGACAATATCTCTCCGGCGCCGTCAGCATCGCCGTGCCGACCGAACGCCGTAAGCCGTCGAAACAGCGCAGGCTCAAGGTGACAGGCGCCCGCGGCAACAATCTGAAGGATGTCAGCGCGGAGATCCCGCTCGGAACCTTCACCTGCGTCACCGGCGTCTCGGGCGGCGGCAAGTCGACCCTGCTGATCGACACGATCTACCGCGCCGTGGCGCGCCGCCTGAACGGATCGCGCGAATTGCCCGCGCCGCACGAGTCGATTACCGGACTGGAACATCTCGA
>DATHRP010000274.1:0-3855 GCA_035465195.1 Afifellaceae bacterium
GATCTGGTTCAGCGTATTCTCCAGGATGAGCTGCGGCGACCGGCCTTCGATCTCCGCCGCCGGACCGAGCACGATGCGGTGCTGCAGGGCGGGGACGAAGAGGCGCTTGATGTCGTCGGGCAGTGCATAATCGCGCCCCTCCAGAGCCGCCAGCGCGCGCGCCGCGCCGGCCAGCGCGTCGGCGGCGCGGGTCGACGCGCCGTAGAGGATCTGCGGGTCCGACCGGGTGGCGCGGACCAGCGAGACGATGTAGCGGATCAGCGTCTCGTCGAGGCGGATATTGTCGACGAAGCCGCGCGCGGCGCGGATCTGCTCCAGCCCGGCCACCGGTTGGATGTCGGCGGTGCGCGCACGGTATTCCAGCGGCTTTTCGGAGTTGCGCTTCAGGATGAAGATCTCGTCGTCCTCGCCGGGGAAGTCGATGACGATTTTGAACAGAAAGCGGTCGAGCTGCGCCTCCGGCAGCGGATAGGTGCCCTGGTGCTCGATCGGGTTCTGGGTGGCGACCACGAAGAAGCATTCGCCGAGCTGGTGGTCGGCGCCGTCGATCGTGGCGATGCCCTCGTTCATCACCTGCAGAAGGGCGGCCTGGGTCTTGGGCGGGGCGCGGTTGATCTCGTCGGCCAGCAGTATGTCGGTGAAGACCGGTCCCTTGGTCAGGCGGAACTCGTTGGTGCTGAAATCGAAGATGCTGGCGCCGAGCACGTCGCCGGGCATCAGGTCCGGCGTGAACTGGATGCGGCCGAATTGGAGGCTCATCGCCGCCGCCACGGAGCGGGCGAGCAAGGTCTTGGCGGTTCCGGGCGGGCCTTCAAGCAGGCAGTGGCCGCGTGCCAGCAGGCTGACGAGCAGCAGGTTCACCGCCTCGTCCTGGCCGTGCACCGCCTTGCCGATTTCATCCCTGATGGATTGGGCGAGGTTCCGCAGATCGTCCAAATTCATGGAGCGTCCTTTCGTAGAGGGTTTCGAACCTGTCCAGCACGTCGAGCAGTTCGGAGTGGGACATCGGGTGTTGGATGGCCTGGAGCGCGTAGGCGGTTTCCGCGATGCCCTGCGCCAGTTCCGGCGCGCGCTGCCTGACGATGCGGACCAGCTCCTGCACGGGGTCCGCGCCGCCGGGGCGATGGGGGCCGAGCAGGTCGGACGCCAGCATCCGGCAGCGTACGGCGACGTGCGACTGCAGCAGCTGGCGGTCGTGACCCGACAGGCGCAGGAGGCGCGCCGTGGCGTCGATGGAACCGGTCTTGCTGGCCCGCGGCCCGTCCTCGAACAGGCATATGATCGGCCCGTAGCGCACCCAGGCGCGCCACAGGAACAGGGCGGACAGGATGGCGAAGCCGATCCAAAGTACCGAGAAGGGATAGGTGAAGAAGCGGCCGAGATCGGCCCATGAGCGGGTCTTCTCCACCAGCTCTTCGGTGACGAAGACATAGGCCGTCAGGTCGATGATCACCCGCTTGCCGGCGGCGAGCTCGGCGACGACGTCGCGGCCGAGATCGGCATTGCCGGCGAGCGTCAGGCCGTGGGCGTTGAGCAGGTCGGGGTCGCTGAGCAGCCAGAATGGACCTTCGTCGCCGGTGCACTCGCCGAGCAGCATCGCATCCGCGTCGCCGAGAATCGGCGTGCAATCGGAGTTGCTGAGGAATTGCGGCTGGTAGAGACCCGCGGTGTAGTTCCTCCCGGAATAGGAGTAGGACTTTTCGACATAGCCGTCCGACGGCCGGCTGACCGCGCCGCCGACACCGTAGATCTGGTCCCTTACGCGCTGGACATCGGCCTCGGGGATCAGGAAGGCGGGATGGGCGATGCCCTTGATGCGGACGGCGCGGCGCCATTTGGGCAGGATGACGAGCGACGGCACCATGTCGAGCTTCTCATGCAGGACATCGTCGCTGATGTCGTACTCGGTCATCTGCTGCAGGTTTTCCGCCTCGGTCTCGGGTTCCTCCGCGAACCGGAGGAGATCGACGTCGAACAGGGGCAGGACGCGCAGGCCGATCCCGTCGGGCCGGATCGTCCCGCCGCCGCTGAATGTCAGCGTTTCGACGTCCTGGTCCTTCAGCCAGAGCTGGAGGCCGGCATAGCCGACCTGGGAGCGGTTGAGCGAGGCCTGGCGTTCCTGGGAAAAGAGATAGAACAGGCCGGCGGCGACAAGGCCGCAGACGACGACCGCGAGCAGTGTCGCCGGATCGCTCTGCGCGGATTTCGCTGCCGGCCGGTTCATGCGGCGGCCTCCCGGACGAACAGCGGCTCGGCAAGGCTGAGGCTTTCCTGGAAAACCGGCTCGGGCAGATCATGGCCGCCGAACTGTACGCGTTCCTCGAAGCCGACGAGGCGCGAAAGCGCGGCATAATGATCCCAGGTGCGCGGCAGTTTGCGCAGGATCTCGCGCGCCGTCTGGCTGCGGCCCAGAGTCATGCCGTGGATTTCCAGGGCCCGCTCGAGCGCGCGCTTCAGGAGCAGGATCAGCGCCTGCTTGCGGTCCGGCATGGCGCGGATCCGATCGAGGAAGTCGCCGCCGGCCGTTATGTCGCCGGGCGTGTCCGCCGGTTTCGCGCTTCGGCGACGGCGGCTCGCCTCACCGCGTGTTCCGTCCTCCGGCGACGACATGGAAATCGTCGTCTTCGGCGCGAACTGCGAGGCGAATATGGCGATCGCGATCAGGATCGCGGCGGTGACGGCGATCAGGGCGATGCGGTCCCATTCGAGCTCCGTCGCATCGGTCTGCGGTTCCGGCTTGGCGGCATCGCGCGGCAGGGTCTCGTCGGCCTCCGGCTTCAGGTAGACGAGGTCGATCTTGGTGCGGCCGCCGCGCACCGCCTCGCGGTACGCCTCGCCAGACGGCGCGCGCGGCATCTCGATGGCATCGGGATCGACGCTCTGCGCCGCTGCCGGCGGCACGGCAGGCGCGGCGGCGCATACGGCCGTCATGAGGGCGATGAGCCTGATACAGTGCATGATCGACCGTATCCTCCGTGTGGCCGTGCAACCATGCACGCCATTCGACCCGGAATCTCTTATCCACTAGTAAACTTCAACGCGTGTTGTCACGCGAACACCGGACGGGTCAACGGCCACGGTCGCCCGGCCGGGATATTTCCCCGCCGGTATCCGGATTGGCGGCGGAATTCGCTTCAGGGTTGTTTTCGATGCCGTTTGGAAACATGCTAGCCTTGCTGACAGCGCGCGATTGGGACCTGTAAATCAAAGCTGTTGGGAGGAGCGTAAACCATGTACCTGAACTGCAAGCGTGCCGCGGCCGGACTGGTCCTGGCATCCGGCCTTGCCGCCGCGCCGGCCTATGCCGACAATCATCTGAAATTCAAGCCGGGCGAGGATTCCCGGTTCAACTGGGCGAGTTTCGAGGACTTTGCCGGCAAGCACGATCTCACGGGGCAGACAATGACCCTGTTCGGTCCGTGGACCGGCCCGGATGCGACGCTGGTGGAGAGCATGGTCGCCTATTTCGAGGAGGCGACCGGCGCCGACGTTCAATATGCCGGCTCCGATTCCTTCGAGCAGCAGATCGTCATCGACACCCAGGCCGGCAGCCCGGCGAACGTGGCGATCTTTCCGCAGCCGGGGCTGGCCGCGGACCTTGCCTCCAAGGGCCTGCTGACGCCGCTGCCGGACGAGACCCGACAATGGGTCGTCGACAATTACGCCGCCGGCCAGTCGTGGGTCGATCTCGGCACCTACAAGAACCAGAACGGCGAAGACGGCTATTACGGCTTCTTCTACAAGGTCGATGTGAAGTCGCTGGTCTGGTACAGCCCCGAAAACTTCGAGGATGCGGGCTATGACGTTCCGACCACGATGGAAGAGCTGAAAGACCTGACCGACCAGATCGTTGCC
>DATHRP010000275.1:0-4493 GCA_035465195.1 Afifellaceae bacterium
CTGGCCGCGGCGCGGGAATCTCGGTCTGCGATTCCGTCGGCGGTTGTTTCGCGGCGCGGAGGAATTCGACGCTGCCGACATCGAGCGTGTTGATGATCAGCGTATCGCGCAGCAGTGACAGCGGCTGCCAGTCGAGGCTGAGGTCCTTCACCTCCATCCAGACGCCTTCGACGTCGGAGACGGTCGCACGTTCGGCCGTGACATTGCCGGTGAGGCCGATCGAGATGCCGAAGACATCGACCTTCTGGCCCGGGCTCGAGACGAGATCGCTGACCAGGCCCTCGACATAGCCCTGCGGATCGGTGTTCTGCGCACGGATCGCCCCGGCGCCGGCGAGCAGCAGCAGCGCCATCAGGATCAGTCTCGATATGCGCATCGGCTTCATCATCAGAAGGCCTGACCTATACCGACATAGAAGGCGAAATCAGGGTCGTCCTGGTCCGGATCGAGCGGCAGGGCGACGTCGAGGCGGATCGGGCCCACGGCTGTGAAATAGCGCAGGCCCGCCCCGACACCCACCTTGAAATCGCCGATGTCGCCGAATCCGGGGTCGTCGCCGACGAAGCCGGCATCGGCGAAGACCACCGCGCCGATCGTGTCGGTCCACTGGCTGCGCAGCTCTACCGAGCCCTCGGCCAGCGAACGGCCGGCCACGGCCTTTCCGTTCAACCGTCCGGCGCCGATATTCTTGTAACCGTAGCCGCGCACCGAGCCGCCGCCGCCGGCAAGGAACCGCCGGTCGGCCGGGATCTCGTCGCGTCCAGCGCCGACGATGACGCCGGCGGCCGCACGGCCGGCAAGCACGAAGCGGCCGTCATCGTCGAAGGCGAAATAGCTGGCGACGCTGCCTTCCAGCTTGACGAACTGGTTTGAGTTCAGAATGTCGGCCGTCGGCTCGATGCCCATGCGGGCATGGATGCCGCCGGTCGGATTGAGATGGTTCTGGCGGTCGTCGTAGGCGACGGCGAGCGGGATGCTGATCAGGCCGAACTGTTCGGAGCCGGCGGCGTCGTCGACGTTGGAATACTCACCAGCCAGGCCGCCGCTGAACTCCCATTCCGGTGTCGGCTTGTAGATGTTGATCGCCTTTGCCAGCACCGCGCGGCGGCGGTAGGCGTCCGGATGCTCCTGCAGGGCCGCGAACGAGGTGTCGAAGCGGGTCGCCGGGCCGAAGAACCCGGGCTGTGACAGGAGCAGGCCGAAATTGGCGTCGATATTGCGATAGTCGGTACTTTCCGTCAGCCGACCGACGCCGAGATCGACACGGAACAATTCGCCGTGGCCGAACAGGTTGCGGTGCTTCCAGTAGGTGTTAACGCTGACGCCGTCGGTGCTCGACCAGCTGGCGCCGGCGCCGATCACGCGCCGCTTGCGCTCGCTGATCTCGATGATGATCGGTACCGTGCCGTCGGCGTCCAGGGTTTCGGCCGGCCGCAGGCTGACCGACGCCAGTGCCTCGATTTCGCTCAGTCGCTTCTTGCGCTGATCCAGCAGAACTGTCGAATAGGTTTCGCCGGCCGGGATATCCGCGACATAGGCGATGAAGTCCGGGTCGATCCGGCGCGCGCCGCGCACCTCCGTTTTGCCGAACCGCGCGACCGGTCCGGCTCTGACCTTGATGGTGACGTTGACGACATTGCCAGCATGGTCGGCGACGATTGTGCGGTCGGCGATCTCGGGATAGGGGTGGCCGTCGCGGCCGAGCGCGGTAGTAATGGCCGTCTCGGTGTCGAAGACGATATCGGAGCGGGCGATCTCGCCGGCAACCAGGCCCTTGTCGGCTGCGACAGCGCCTGTATCTATTCTGTCGGCGCCGCTAATCGCAATCGACCCGAAGCGAAACTGCGGCCCTGCCTCGATGGCGATCGTGACTTCTGCGGGCGATGCCAGCGTGTCCGTTACCCGTATCTGCTCGATGCGACGGCCGTTTACCTCGATGAAGACGAGCCCGGCATAGTAGCCTTCCTGGTAGAGCAGGCCGACGAGGTTCTTCCAGTCCTGGCGCGCCCGCGACAGCAGGCCCACGGTTCCGGACGGTGGATTGGATTGCGTCGCGATCAGCAGCGAGCGGGACCGAAGCGTCTTCTGCAGACCCCCATCCGCGTCGGATACCGCAAGCGAGGCTTCGTAGGGCAGGGGATTGTCGACCTGCGTTTCCTCGGCCGCTCCGCCGAAAATCCGCACTCCAAAAAGTTCCAGCGACATCGCCGAGCCCGCCGGAATCGCAATCGCCGCGACGATCAGCAATAGGCGTGCAAATTTGAGCGAAAAGGAAAACACCCGCTACCCGACCTGGCCTCTGTATGGCCGCCCCTCCCGCAGCGCGATCGAAGCCGACGCCGACGGTGCCGTCACTAATAACGCGTGGTGCGGTCTGCGCAAAGCCGTTTGAGGCCGGAAAATCGGGATATTCGGCCGTGTGTTGCCCTCGAGCCTCAGGAAGCCTCGATCGGTGAAAGGGCGTATCAATGGCTTGAATAGTATTGGAAAAATATTTTTCAAAACCGCGAATAATCACTTTTATCTTTCTCAAATACTCGGCTGAAAATCCCTATTTTAGAAATCCATTTCGACACTGGATCGACTGCTCCGATGAAACGCCCGCAACTTTCCGTTTTCCCGGCATTTTTCAAGGTCGAGGGTCGCGCCGTCATCATCGTCGGTGGCGGCGGCGAGGCCCTGGCCAAGGCGCGGCTGGTTTCGGAGACGCGCGCCCGGATCACGATCATTGCGGAAAATCCCGAATCGGCGATCGCGGCTTTCGCTTACGAAAACGGCCTGACACTGGAAAGATCCGCCTACTCGGCCAGCCTCCTGCGTGGCGCGGCACTCGTCTTTGCAGCTACGGGCGAGCGCGCGACCGATGAAGGTGTCGTCACCGATGCACGGTCACTGGGCATCCCGGTCAACGCGGTCGACAGGCCCGACATCTGCGACTTCTATACGCCGGCGCTGGTCAATCGCGCACCGGTCGCCGTGGCAATCGGTTCGGAAGGCGCTGGCCCCGTTCTCACGCAGATCATCCGGGCGGCGATCGAACGGCTGCTGTCGCCGTCGCTTGGTGCGCTGGCGCGGCTCGCCGTCGGCTATCGCGATCCGGTTGAGAAGCTGTTGCCGGCAGGTGCCGCCCGGCGGACGTTCTGGAAGCAGTTCTTCACCGGTGCGGTTTCCCGGGCGGTCGAAGGCGGCGATCTCTCGGCTGCGCGCCGTGAAGCGACACGGCTTTTGAAGGCAGGCGAGCCGGCCGAAGGTTATGTCTGGCTGGTCGGCGCCGGCCCCGGCGCGGAAGACCTCATGACGCTGCGCGCCCAGCGCGTGCTGCAGAATGCCGATGTGATCGTCCACGACGCGCTGGTTCCGGATCAGGTCATCGCCATGGGCCGCCGCGACGCGGAACGGATCGGCGTCGGCAAGCGCAAGGGCTGCCATTCGAAGCGCCAGGACGAGGTCGACGCGCTGCTGATTTCGCTCGCCCGGCAGGGCAAGCGGGTGGTGCGGCTGAAATCCGGCGATCCGCTGGTGTTCGGCCGGGCCGGCGAGGAAATGGCGGCGCTCAGGGCGGCCGGCATCGGTTACGAGGTGGTGCCGGGCATCACTTCGGCACTGGCCGCGGCCGCGTCGATGGAACTGCCGGTGACCCTGCGCGGTGTCGCATCTTCCCTTGTCTTCACCACGGGGCATGACATGAAGGGCGATGTCCTGCCCGACTGGGCGAGGCTTGCCGTCTCCGGCGCCACGATCGCCGTCTACATGGGCAGGACGGTCGCCGCTTCGATAGCGGCGCGGCTGATCGACGGCGGGCTCGATGCCGACACCACGGTGGCGGTGATCGAGAATGCCAGCCGCAACGATCAGAAGCTTTTCTACGGAACGTTGCGCGAGCTTCCGGCACTGGAGAACCGGACGGACCTCACCGGCCCCGTCATGGTCATCATCGGCGATGCCGTGGCCGGCGCGCGTATCGATAAAGCTCTCCCACTGGCTGAACGGCAGGCCGCCATGACCGCGGCATGAAGGAAACGAGACGATGAAGAACACCGACACGCTGAAAGTTCTGACCGCTAACAGGCTGACCGACGGCGAGGCCGTCTGGTTCGGCGCCAACGGATCGTGGATCGAAACGCTTGATGGCGCGGAAGCCGCGGAGACGCGGGAACTGGCTGATGAGCTGGAGGCGATCGCCGCGCGCGATGTCGCGGCCAACCTGGTGGTCGACGTGGCGTTGATCGACGTCAGGCGCGTGAACGGCGATTTGCGGCCGGTGCGCCTGCGCGAGCGCATCCGTGCGACCGGGCCGACCTTCCGTACCGACCTCGGCAAGCAGGCGGGAGCGAACAGGACCAGCCAGGCCGCCTGAGCGGCAACGGCCAGGAACGATTTCAGGGAAGCAGCCACATGTACCGTTACGATGAATTCGACCATCGGTTTGTCCGCGAGCGCGTCGCGCAATATCGCGACCAGGTGGAGCGCCGGCTCAGTGGCAAGTTGAGCGA
>DATHRP010000276.1:0-4797 GCA_035465195.1 Afifellaceae bacterium
CTATGCCCGCTCGATGCGGCAGAGCGTGGTCTTCGTTTCCTGCATCTGGGTGACGCTGTCGTAGCCGTAGGTCTGCGCCGTGTTCGACGCCTCGCCAAGGACATAGGGATCAGCACCCTCCGGATACTTGCTTCTGAGGTCTTCGCCCTGGAACCAGCCGCCGAAGTGGAACGGCATGAAGGCGACGCCCTTGCCGACCCGCTCGGTGACCATGGCCATGACCTTGACCTTGCCTTTTTCCGGACCTTCGAGCCAGACCATTTCTCCGTTGCGGATACCGAGATTGTTGGCATCCGCGGTATTGATCTCGACGAACATGTCCTGCTGCAGCTCGGCGAGCCACGGGTTCGACCGCGTCTCGTCGCCGCCGCCCTCATATTCGACGAGCCGGCCCGACGTCAGGATGATCGGATAATCCTTGGAATGATCGACATCCTGGATCGACTTGTAGAGCGTCGGCAGACGATAAGAATGCCGGTCCTCCCAGGTCGCGTACTTGTCGAGCAGGTCGCGCCGCGGCGTGTAGAGCGGCTCGCGGTGCAGCGGCACCGGATCCGGGAAGTTCCACACGACCGTGCGGGCCTTGGCATTGCCGAACGGCGCACATTCATGTGCGATGGCGACACGCTGGATACCGCCGGAAAGGTCGGTCTTCCAGTTGACCTTGCCCATCGCCTCTTCGTCATCCGAACCGGCGACGAACTTGATCTTGTCGACCTCGTCCGACGTCAATTCACCTTCCCAGCCGAGCTTCTTCAGCATGGCGTAGGTGAACTCCGGATAGCCGTCCTCGATCTCCGAACCCTGCGACCAGGAGCCTTCGGCGAGCAGGTTGTCGCCGTTGCGCTCCACACCGAAACGGGCACGGAACGTGAGACCGCCTTCGGAAACCGGCTTGGACGGATCGTAGAGGATCGGCGTCCCCGGATGACCCATTTCGGCCGTTCCCCAGCTCGGCCACGGCAGGCCGTAATATTCGCCGTCGCACGGGCCGCCGTTGGCGCGCAGCGTGGTGCGGTCGAACGTGTGCTGGTTTTCCATGTGCTTCTTCAGACGCTCCGGCGACTGCCCGGTGTAGCCGATGGTCCACATGCCGCGGTTGAACTCGCGGGTCACGTCCTCTACCAGCGGCTCGTCGTTCTCCACCTTGATGTTCTTGAACATCTCGTCGGCGAAACCGAGCTTCTTGGCGAACTTGTAGGCGATCGTTTGGTCGGGCAGGCTCTCGAACAGCGGTTCGACCACCTTTTCGCGCCACTGGAACGACCGGTTCGAGGCCGTCACCGAACCATAGGTCTCGAACTGCGTCGCGGCCGGCAGCAGGTAGACACCGTCCGTCCGGTCGTGCATCACCGCCGTCATGGTCGGATACGGGTCGATGACGACCAGGAGATCCAGCATCCCCATAGCCTTCTTCATGTCCGGCAGACGGGTCTGCGAGTTCGGGGCGTGGCCCCAGAACACCATGCCGCGGATCTTGTTGGGGTTGTCCATGTTCGCCGGATCTTCGAGGACGCCGTCGAACCAGCGCGATACCGGGATACCGGTCTCGGTGATCAGGTTCTTGTCCTTGCCGTCCTTGTCCTTCACAACCGCGAAACGGCCGGCGAGATAGTCATAATCGACATCCCAGACGCGGGCCCAATGCTTCCACGAGCCGACGGCCAGACCGTAGTAGCCCGGAAGCGTATGCGACAGCACGCCGAGGTCGGTCGCACCCTGCACGTTGTCGTGGCCGCGGAAGATGTTCGTTCCGCCGCCGGCCTTGCCCATGTTGCCGAGCGCCAGCTGCAGGATGCAGTAGGCCCGGGTGTTGTTGTTGCCGTTGGTGTGCTGGGTGCCGCCCATGCACCAGATCACGGTGCCGGGACGGTTGTTGGCCAGCGTACGGGCAACACGCTTGAGCTGCGAGCCCGGAACGCCGGTAACCCGCTCCGTCTCCTCGGGCGTCCACTTGGCGACCTCGGTGCGGATCTCGTCCATGCCCCAGACGCGCTGGCGGATGAAGGTCTTGTCTTCCCAGCCGTTCTCGAAGATGTGGTACAGGATGCCCCAGATCAGCGCGACGTCGGTGCCCGGGCGGAACCGGACATACTCGTCGGCATGGGCCGCGGTGCGCGTGAAGCGCGGATCGCAGACGATCAGCGGCGCATTGTTCTGCTCCTTGGCACGCAGCAGGTGCAACAGCGACACCGGATGCGCCTCGGCGGGGTTTCCGCCGATCACGAACATCGCACGCGAATTGTGGATGTCGTTGTAGGAGTTGGTCATCGCGCCGTAACCCCAGGTATTGGCAACACCTGCGACGGTCGTGGAGTGACAGATGCGGGCCTGGTGGTCGACGTTGTTGGAACCCCAGAAGGCCGCGAACTTGCGGACGAGGTAGGCCTGCTCGTTGCTGTGCTTGGCCGATCCGAGCCAGTAGACCGAATCCGGTCCGCTTTCCTCGCGGATCTTCAGCATGGCGTCGCCGATCTCGTTGATGGCGTCGTCCCAGGAGACGCGCGTCCACTTGCCGCCGACGAGCTTGGTCGGATACTTCAGCCGACGTTCGCCGTGGGCATGCTCGCGCACCGAGGCGCCCTTTGCACAGTGTGCGCCGAGATTGAACGGCGAATCATAACCGGGCTCCTGCCCGACCCACACGCCGTCTTCCACTTCCGCCATCACCGTGCAGCCGACGGAACAGTGCGTGCAGACCGATTTCCTGACTTCCGCGACCTTGGCGCCGGCCGTCTGGGCCTTCGCCTCGCGGACCATTCCCGATGTCAGCGCCGTCGCCGTCGCGATACCGCCTACCGTCAGGCCGGAGCGCTTCAGGAAAGTTCGTCTGTCTACCGCTTGGTTCGTCAGCTCCTGCAGGGCAGACGACAAGCGGGGGCCTCTCGCTACCCCGTTCGTCTTCTTCCTCAGCATTTTCTTCTCCTAGACTTGGGTCAACAGGCCTATCCGGCCCGTAATTGACTTTTTGGTTTCAAAAAACTCAATAACTCTCTGGTTTCGAATTAGAATCTTGCCAGCTTGTAATAGGTCCGGACGTGATCCGTCTCGCGGTAACCCGCGCCCTGCACACCGGTTTCGGCGGCTTCCGCCTTTTCACCGGTCGTGGCCAGCGCAGCGCCGCCGGCAAGGGTGCCCAGCCCTGCCAACTTGAGAAAATCGCGGCGGCCGGTGCCGGCGCCCTTTTCCCGACTGTCCTCTTTCCTTTTGCTCATCACTTCCTCCTTGATGCTCTGCTCAGACGAAAGCCGCATTCACGCCATTGCGAATGCGGCCTTCTCGATTTCCAGAAACTCACGTCCGACACTGCCGACATGGCGATACAGCGTCGCCGTCTTCGCATTCTCCAGATCCTTGAAGAAATACGGCGCCCACGATTCGATATGATCGGCAAAGAACTTCTGCTGCGCGGCGAGCCCCGACGCGCCCGCGAAGGTTCCGTTGATCAGGCCGACCATGACGTCCATCAGCGCGGCGATGTGATCCTCGGGTTCCTTCACGGCAGGATCGCGCTCGGCGCCGATCTCGCGCAGCGACTGGCGAAGGCGCGCAAGCGGTTTCTCGTGCAGGAATCCGGTCAGATAATAGGACCCGTAGGGCAGCAGTTCCCCGCGACCCACGCCGATGAACAGGGCTTCGTACTCTTCGCGCAAAGCCTGGGGATCCGCGTCGCGGCAGGCGTCCGCCAAGCGGGTGACCGCCTGGCCGAACGGAGTGTCGTCACCCTGCCATCCGGCCGCTTCGGCAAGCATCGCCGCATCGGGCGCCCGGGTCAGAAATTGTGCAAGAATGGCATAGACGTTCGCACGAAGCCCTTCAGCCTCGTCGATCTCCCGCTCTGGCTTGTGTACCTGAGCCTCCGCGTGAGCCGCGCTTGCCATTAATAGGCGTAGTCCTCTCTAGCCGTTGGAAGCATACGCACACACCCCGATTACGCAAATAAATTCCATTGTGCGGCGCAGCAACCGCCTGATGCGACGGCCGAATTTGACGGTATGCTCAAGAAAGAGGCAAATTCACTTCCACGCGGGCACCACCGAGTTCAGACTTCGACGATTGCGCTCCGCCTGCTACGCCCCGCAACCAGCCGCCTGGTGTTGGCCAACACCAGCCGGCTGGTGTTGGCCAACACCAGGCGGTTGCCGCTCGAACCGGGAATTCGCGTCATTTCAAGTCGATAAACGGCACAAACAAAGCCTTCCACCTGTCAGGCGCGATGCCGGGCCTTCGTTGCCGACGGTCACAAAAGCTCGGCCGGCCCACTCTGACACTGACACCAGACATCGGTCGCCCACGGCTAGCGCCAATTCGACCGGATCGGCGAAAAGCCGATTCAATGCAGCCGTTTCTGCCTTCAGACGGGCATTTTCAATTTTTGGTGAATACGCGATATCGACGATATTCCGGCCCTTCAAAACGCCAGGCTATTCCACGACGATCGCGGGAGCCTGGCGTCCGCCCATGGAACGTTCCTCCTGGACCCGGTTCCAGGCGGCCTCGGCGATCCGCCGATAGATCTTCGCGTGTTCGCTTTCCGGATCGGATACGACGATCGGCGTTCCGGCGTCGGATTTCGCGCGGATGTCCATATGCAGCGGGACGGCGCCCAGGAACGGCACGCCGATGCGCTCGGCCTCGGCTTCGGCACCGCCGTGGCCGAAAATGTCCGACCGCTCACCGCATTTCGGGCAGATGAAATAGCTCATGTTCTCGACGATTCCGAGCACCGGGACATCGACCCGGCGGAACATGTTGAGCCCCTTGCGGGCATCGATGAGGGCGAGGTCCTGCGGCGTC
>DATHRP010000277.1:0-2792 GCA_035465195.1 Afifellaceae bacterium
GCGTTCGGCCGGCATTGCAGCGGCTGTGACCGCTTCCAGCGCCTCGGCGGCATCGTTGTTCCTCGATGTCGGGTTGGCGCGGCACGCAGCGAGCAGGTCGCCGAGCCGATCATCGATCAGCCGAAACCGGTTGGCCCGGAAGAACCGGTCGGTAATCGATTCAGGGTCATCGCCGGCCTCGACACCGAGCGCCGTACGCAGGCTCTCGAAGACCGCCTCCATCGATCCTCCGCCGCCGGCGGCGACCGAACGGCCGATCCAGTCCTCTATCAGCGTCCGCTTGGCGATCACGTCGCGCAGCGCCTTGTTGAGGGCGATGTCGGAATGCCGGACGAGCAACCGGTTGAGCGCATCGCGCACCGGCGTGCCGTCCGGTCCGAGCCCGGCCAGCACGGCGTCGCGCGCTTCCGCCAGCAGCGCCTCGGCGCGTTGCTCGTCCAGCACGTCGAAATGGCCCGGAACGTTGGCCTCGAAGGGAAACCGGTGCAGCAGGCTTTCGCAGAAGGCGTGCATGGTCTGGATCTTCAGCCCGCCCGGCGTATCAAGCGCCCGCGCGAACAGGGTGCGCGCCATCCTGAGCGCCTTGCGGTCCGGCTTCGTGCCCTGCAGGTCGAGAAGCGCCCGTTGCAGGTCCGGCTGCGGCATCACCGCCCATTCGCCGAGCCGCCCGAAGATCCGCTTGCTCATCTCCGCCGCCGCCGCCTTGGTGAAGGTGAGGCAGAGGATCGAGTCCGGGTCGGTGCCGGCAAGCAGCAGCCTCAGCACGCGCTGCGTCAGAACGTGGGTCTTGCCGGAACCGGCATTGGCCCGCACCCAGGCCGAGGCCTGCGGATCGGAGACCAGCCATTGCCGCTTCTGCGTGGTGGTGAAGGCGGTCTCGCTCATTCGTCCGCTTCGATAGACCATTCCGCGACCCGCGCGAGATGGTCGTAATCGCCTTGCCAGTCGCCCTGTTTCCTCGGGATCTTGCGCGACAGGTAGCCATTCACCGGATCGGCGTAGAAGGCGGCGAGCGCCCTGATCCGTTCGCCGGTCAGCGCCTTGGCCTCCTCCAGCGTCACTGCCGCCTTGTCGCCCCTCGCTTTACGGATGCCGCGTGGCTCCGCCTTGCCGCCCCCGTCGGTGCCCTTCAGGTGATAATAGGCAAGTTCCGCCACCTCGCAGGCGGCCACGCCGGAAAATCCGCCGGCCTCGGCGATCAGCGCCTCCAGCAGCAATTGCGGCGCGAGGCTCAGCACCTCGTCGACGCCGGGCGGCGAGCCGGTCTTGTAGTCGAGGATGGCAAGCCGCCCGTCGGCCAGCCGGTCGATCCGGTCGGCCCGCACCGAGAGCCTCAAGTCCGGCATGATGTCGAGTGCGCCCTCAACCTCCGTCATCCGCTCGGTCACTTCGCGTCCCGCCTCGTGGTCGACGAACCAATGCGCGACGGCACGGAAGCGCGGCCACCACAGCGCCTGCACGTCCGGGAAGTCGCGATATTGCCCGAACAGCTCCCGGCCGATCTCGTTCAGCCGCTGCACCGCGGCCTCGTCGAACGGGCCGTTTCTCCGCTCGCCGACGAAGAGGTCCAGCGCGTCGTGGAACAGGCTGCCCCGCTCCGCCGGGCCGGGCAGCGAAGCGACGGGCTCGAACGGCCTCAGCTTCAGGATGCGCGATGCGTGAACGGCATAGGGATCGCGGATCAGCGTTTCCACCGCGGTGACCGCGAGGCTCTTCGGTCGAAGCGCCAGCGCCGGCACCGGGCATGGCCGGCGGCTTTCGCCGGCCGCCCGCTCCGGCCGGTCGAGACGGCGGGCAAGATGCAGCATGGCGTCGCCGCGCGCCCGCATCGCGTCGCACACCGCCTTGCCGGCATAGGCGGTCAGCCGCTGCAGCCAACGCGAGGCGACGCGCGGCTCGCCGTCCTGCTGTTCGGCGCGCGTCAGCCACACCAAGTCCTGCCCCACCGCCTGGGCGAAATCGTGCGCCGCCAGCCCGATCCGCCGCTCCGGCGGCTCCAGGTCCAGCGTCTCGCGCATGCCGCGCGACAGGAACGGGTCGAGCCGCGCCTGCAGCGGCCATACGCCTTCGTTGAGGCCGCCGAGCACGATCGTGTCGACATGCTGCAGCCGTGCCTCCAGCGCGCCCCAGACATGGATGCGCGGATCGGCGCCGCGCGGGCGCACCGGCGCGTTGCCGAGCAGCGCTTCGAAGAAGGCGGGATAGTCTGCCGCCCGGATCGCCGGCCCGAGTTCGGCCGAGGCGGCAAGCTCGCCGAAGCGGCCGATGAGCGCTTCCGCCGCCTCGTCTTCTGCGAGCGCCCCCGCGCCGCCGTCCGCCGTCCGGCACAAGGCCTGCAGGCAGGTCCAGTGCGCGGCAAGCAGGTCGGAGAGGCCGATCTCCGTCCGCGCCCCGGCAAGCTCCGCCAATGGCTTCAGCGCCGTCTCCATCTGCGCGGCGAGGTCATCGGCGGCAGCCCAGTCGTCAGGCGCAAGCCCCTTTGCGGCCTGCGTCGGCCGCCGCCCGGCGACCGCCTCGGCGCCTGCGGCAAGCCGGCGGTTCTCCGCCAGCACCCGGCGCGCGACCGCCAGGCCGGGCGAGAGCCGCGGTCCGCGCAGCACGCCCCGTTCCAGCGCCCGTGCCGCGCGGCGGATCTCCGCCGGCTCGCGACCAAGCGTGACCAGCGGGTGCTTGGCGAGCGCGAGAAGCGTCTCCGCCGTGCCGCCGATTGCGGCCTCCGCCGCCAGCCGCGCGAGAATGCCGAGCCGGGTGCCGGGCAGCGGCATGCCGGCGGAATCGTCGACGCGGATCTC
>DATHRP010000278.1:0-10218 GCA_035465195.1 Afifellaceae bacterium
GGTCAGCTGGAGCGCGACATCAAGCAAGCGGTCGTCGTTTCCGGCACGTCGCCGGTGCTGATCGACGGCTATCTCGCCGACGCGATCGAGGTCGACGTCGACGCGCTCTGCGACGGCACCGACGTCTTCGTGTGCGGCATCATGGAGCACATCGAGGAGGCCGGCATCCATTCCGGCGACAGCGCCTGCTCGCTGCCACCCCACTCGCTCGGCGACGACGTGATCGCCCGGCTGAAGGAGCAGACCGATGCGCTCGCCCGGGCGCTCGATGTCGGCGGCCTGATGAACGTGCAATATGCTGTCAAGGACGGGGATATCTACGTGCTGGAGGTCAATCCCAGAGCCTCGCGGACGGTTCCCTTCGTCGCCAAGGCAATCGGCGAGCCGATCGCCAAGATCGCCGCCCGCGTCATGGCCGGCGAATCACTCGCAAGTTTCGGCCTGAAAAACCAGAGCTTCGACCATATCGCCGTCAAGGAAGCGGTCTTCCCCTTCGCCCGTTTTCCCGGCGTCGATACCGTGCTCGGCCCGGAAATGCGCTCCACCGGCGAGGTCATGGGCATCGACGCGCAGTTCCCCGTCGCCTTCGCCAAGAGCCAGATCGGCGCCGGAAGCCAGATCCCGCAATCCGGTCAGGTCTTCATCTCGGTGAAGGATGCCGACAAGCCGCGCATTCTCGACGTCGCCCGCAAGATGGCGGATCTCGGCTTCGACATCATCGCCACCGCCGGCACGAGCCGTTTCCTCAACGAAAACGGCGTGGCGTGCGAACGGATCAACAAGGTCCTGGAAGGCCGGCCGCACATCGTCGACGCCATCAAGAACGGCGATATCCAGCTCGTCTTCAACACGACGGAGGGCGCCCAGGCGCTCGCAGACAGCCGTTCACTACGTCAGGCTGCGCTCTTGCATAAAATCCCATATTACACCACCTTAGCGGGGGCTCGCGCTGCGGCACTCGGGATCGAGGCGCTGCTGGCGGGCCAATTCCAGGTCAGGCCGCTGCAGTCCTATTTTTCGGCTGCCTGAACATTCGTTTGCCTGTCCCGCAGGATGTCATTCTGTGGGACGGATATTTTTTGCGTCGGATTTCAGGCCGGCAGAGCCCGGCCTACATGACGGGCAAGGAGAAGAAGAAATGGAAAAGGTTCCGATGACAGCAAGCGGACACGCCGCCCTGCAGGAGGAACTGAAGCGGCGGACGTCGCAGAACCGCCCTCAGATCATACAAGCGATCGCCGAGGCGCGCGCCCATGGCGACCTGTCCGAAAATGCCGAATACCATGCCGCCAAGGAACAACAGAGCCTGAATGAGGGCCGCATCAACGAACTGGAAGATACGCTGGCGCGGTCCGAGGTGATCGATGTTTCCAAACTGTCCGGCAAGACGGTCATGTTCGGCGCAACCGTCAAACTCGTCGACGAGGACACCGACGAGGAAAAAACCTACCAGATCGTCGGCGAGGTTGAAGCCGACGTCTCGCAGGGCAAGATCTCCATCACCTCGCCGATCGCCCGCGCGCTGATCGGCAAGGGAAAAGGCGACTCCGTCGAGGTCGCCGCTCCCGGTGGCGCCCGTTCCTATGAAATCCTGAGAGTGAGCTTCAAGTAACCCATGATCGATCTCTACACCTGGACTACGCCGAACGGCCGCAAAGTATCCATCGCTCTGGAGGAGATGGGACTCGAGTACGAGGCCCACGCCATCAACATCGGCAATGACGAACAGTTCACGCCCGAGTTCCTCAAGATCAGCCCGAACAACAAGATCCCCGCGATCGTCGACCGCGATAACGGCCGCTCGCTGATGGAGTCCGGCGCCATCCTGCTCTACCTCGCCGACAAGACCGGCAAGTTCATGCCCTCCGGCGACGACTACTGGACGGCGATGGAATGGCTGATGTGGCAGATGGGCGGCATCGGACCGATGCTCGGCCAGGTGCATCACTTCGTGAAGTACAACAAGGGCAAGGCACCCTATGCCGAAGAGCGCTATTCCAAGGAGGCGCAGCGGCTTTACGGCGTGCTCGACAAGCAGCTTCAAGGCCAGGATTTCGTCGTCGGCGATTATTCGATCGTCGACATGGCGATCTGGCCGTGGATATCGCGCTTCGAATGGCAGGAAATCGACCTGAACGAATATCCCAATGTCCGCGACTGGTACGTCCGCATCGCCGAGCGTCCGGCTGTTCAGAAGGGCTATCAGGTTCCCAAATACGTCACCGACGTGCCCATGCCCTGACGCTGAGGTGACGCTCAGGCTGCGACGGTTGCCTTCTGCCGCCCGTCTTCCAGGCTGAGCCGCACGGCCCATCCGAACAGCACCAGCATGCCCATCATGCCGATTGGCAGGTGGGCATATTGCGCCACCGGACGGGCGAGCACCGGCAGCAGCCAGCAGAACGCCAGCAGCGAGATTTCGTAGGGCCGGAAGCCCCTCTCCCGCCCGCGCAGCGCCAGGAGCGCGATCGCCGGCGCGAGCACCATCATGTCATAGTCGAGAATGTACGGCGTGATCAGCGCGGAACCCACGCAGGCCGCCGCCATGTTGGCGCGGGTCGCTCCCTGCCGCCAGATCCATGCGAGCGACCCGAGCACGGCGAGAGCGACGGCGCCCTGCACCGCATAGGCGAGCGGCACGGGCCCGCCGAGCCCCCGGATGGCGGAGAAGACGCTCTGGATCTTGTACCAGCCGGTTCCGACCTGCTCGAGCACGACCGTGCGCGTGACGGTCCGGCTTTCCAGGAACGCCGTCCAGGGATCGACGCCGAACAAGACGAGCGTTAACAGGCACAGAACGGCGACGGTGACGCCAGCGGCGATGAAGGCGCGCCAGTAGCCGCCGGCCAGGAGCACAAGCGGCAGCACGATGCCGAGATGCGGCTTGTAGCAGAGCAATCCGATGAACAGGCCTGCGAGAAACGGCCGCCGGTCGAGCAGGACAAGCCCTAGGCCGAGGCAACCCGCCGTCAGGAACGCGTTCTGACCGTGCGCGATGGTCACGAAGACGGCGGGAAAGGCGGCGGCAAGCAGCAGCCCCGTTCGACCGTCGGCGCCGTACCGCGCCAGGATCGTCCGCATTGCCGCCATGTAGAGCGCGAAGGTGGAGCCGAGCCAGACCAGCAGCGCCGGTATGTACGGCAGCGCCGCCAGCGCTGCCGCGGCCAGGAAGAAGACCGGCGGATAATGCCAGCCGTAGAACGGCAGGTCGCCCGGATCGTCGAGGGCGGCCGCGAAGATCGCCTGCTGTTCGCGGTAGTGGGTGGCGTAATCGTAAGCGGCGGCGGGCTGGCCGCGCTGCGCCATCACGCCCGCCGAATAGGGATTGGCGAAATCGGTGCCGATCGGACGCCCGGCGCTGTCCAGGAGTCCGGAGCCGGACAGCCAGAGGAAGACGACGCCGAAAAGCGATGCGGCGGTCAGCAAGATGACGTAGACGCGCAGGCGCTCGGCCGTCAACCAGCCGCCCGTCCTGATCGCTTCGCCGATATTCGATGTCCGCGCCATGGGGCTCACCGATGTCCGGCGCGGTCGACGCCTGCCGGCATTGCCATATCGCCGCCGGCCTTCTCGGCGCGCAGCGACATCCGCGCCTTGCCAAGCGCCAGCAGCAACGTCGCGAAGGCGCAGGAAAAGCCCATCGGGATCCCGAGCAGACCGAAATCCTGGTAGAAGAAGGCCATCACGCCCATGAATACGATGCCGGCCGCCTCCCACGGCAGGAAACCGTGCCGCATCCCGTAGCGGATCAGGAAAGCATAGGCGACGCCCATTACCATGTGATCGTAATCGAGCACGTAGGGCGTCGTCAGCAGCGCGGCGGCGGCAAGTCCGGCACTCTTCAGGTCCTGATCGGCTCGCGACCACCACAGCCAGCTCACCGATGCGAGACAGAACAGCGCGACCAGCGCCTGGGCGGCGTAGGCCAATTCGACCGGGCCACCGAGATTGCGGACGGCGGCGAAGATCGACTGCAGCCGCTGCCAGCCGGCAAGGCCGATCTCCAGCACCTCCTCACGGGTGCCCTGCGTCGCCTCGATGAAAGCGAACCAGATGTCGGCGCCGAAGATCGCCGTCGTCACCGCCCCCAGCGCGCAGACCGTCGCGGCGGCGGACAGGAACACCGTCCACCGGCCGCTCAGCATCAGCACGATCGGGATCAGCATGCCGAAATGCGGCTTGTAGGCGAGCAGGCCGATGAAGATGCCGGCGAGCACGGGCCGCCGGTCGAGCAATGCCAGCGCCAGACCGAGCAGCCCGGCCGTCAGGAATCCGTTCTGGCCGTAGCCGAGGTTCATCAGCACAGCAGGGAAAGCGAGCGCCACCAGCAGCGCCGGCAGGCCGGGCACGATCGCCCGCACCGCCGCCATCCAGACCATCAGGGTGAGCCCCATCCACAGCGTCAGCGCCACGAGATAGGGCAGCGTCGCCAGCGCACCGGCGACCATCAGATGGTTGGGCGGATAAAGCCAGAGCAGGTAGGGCGCATTCTCGCCGAACAGCTCCTGCTGCACCGCGTAATGGGCCGCGAAATCGTAGACTGCCGCGGCGTCACCGCGCAGCGCCATGATGCCGGCCGCCCAGACCTGGCCGAAATCGACGCCGACGGGCCAGCCGCGGCTGTCGTAGATCGTCTCCAGCGTCATCATGACGTAGACGACGGGGAGCAGGATCCACGCCGCAAGCGTGCCCGCGCCGATCAGCACCCGCTCGCGGGTGAAGAAGGCGCCGGACCTGACACTGTCCAAAGGTGCGGCCTGGCTGGTCATGCCCGGGATTTAGCCCGGGCGTGGTAAATTCCGGTTTAACCGGATGTGAAAGCGCGCCTACGCCTCCGGCCGCCAGGCGAGATCGACATGGCCTGGCTGGGCGGCGACCCGGTCGACCCATGCCTCGACGCCCGGATAACGCGCGAGATCGAAGCCGCCGATATGGGCGTCGTGGGTGTAGCCGTAGAGCGAGATGTCGGCCACGGAATAGCTGCCTCCCGCCAGCCAGTCGTGACCGGCAAGCCGCGCCTCCATGACGGCGAGCGCCTTGTAGCCGCCCTCCAGCGTCGCGGCCATCCGCTCCGGCGTCGCCTGCCCCGCCCGCTCCGGATAGGTGATCATCGCACGGCGGACTGCGACGTACGGTTCGTGGCTGTATTGCTCGAAGAACAGCCACTCGTAGACCTTGGCACGGTCATAGGCGTCTTCGGGAAGGAAGCGCGTGCCTTCCGCCAGATGCAGCAGGATGGCGTTCGATTCCGCCAGGTATCGGCCGTCATCCAGTTCCAGCAGCGGCACCTTGCCGATCGGGCTGCGGGCGAGGAACTCGGCTGTCCGGGTCGAACCGTCGCGCGAACTGGTGTCGACCAGCCGGAACGGCAGGCCCAGATGCGCCAGCAAAAGCCGTGGCTTATAGCTGTTGCCTGAATCCTGGTAGGAATAGAGCGTCAACATGGCGATCTCCGTTTTATCGGGCCGGCAGTTTTGCGGGCGACCGGTGGCATGACCAGCGAATTCGCCTGAAGCGAGCGTTGAGAATTGTTGAGCCAGGATCCGCCCAAAGGGCGCCCTTTCCAGGCAAAGAACAGGGAAAGAACAGGGAAAATTCGCGAATCGCGGCCCCAAATTTGCGGCCTCCAGACGGAATTTCTCAGTGGTCACAGCCGCTTGCACGCAAAGCCCCGATTCTGGGAACAGGGAATTGCACAGACTGAAAACAGGGAATTGCGGGACTGATAACAGGCAATCCCGCGGCGGAAATCACCGAAGTCGACCGACCAGCCTTTGTGATGTCAATGCATCCGGAATTGCGGCGTCCGGCGACCGGGCTCAGTTCTTGCTTGACATTCAACCGAGATAGGGGTAAAAGGTGAACATCCGGTTCCCAGATTGCGCGAATGGCCCTGGCCGCGACCGGGTAACCGCCCTCATCATTCGAGAGCTCGCCGAACCGGATACCCGAGTCCCGCTAGTCCTGAACAGGCTCTACCCGGTCAGCGTCAGCGTCTCCTGCCGCATTGCGAACGCCTCGGTCGTCTCGTCGAGGGTGACATCGACCGTTGAAAGCACGGTTCCGGCCGCCACGTCGCGGCTCAGCGTCACGTCCTTGGCAAGGCCGATCGGCAGCGCTGACCGGGCGATGCTGTCGGCCGCCGGCATCAGCCGGCCCCAGACCGTGAACCCGCCCTCGCCGTCGAGCGTCTCGCCGGCGGCGAGATCGCGCTTGGCGACGGCCACTGCGTCGCCTCGAAAACGCTGCGACGAACCGGTCGCCTCGCCGCGCAGCGCCGCCGAATAGACGGAGATGCCCAATTCCAGCCCGATCAGGTGGAACGGCTTGTACATCGCCGCATAGCGGCCGGAGGCATCGGTTCTGAGCCCGTATTGCCGGAAGCAGTCGGCAGCGTAATCCGTCGGAGCCTTGAGGATCACGTAGACGCCCCAGCGCAGGTCCTTCTCCACCTCGCTGCCGTCGCGATGGAGCGAGGAAACGACCTCGACATAGCCGTCGCCCGCGAGCTGTCCCCCAGCGCTCTGCGGACAGAGGATTGCCGCCAGGTCGTCAACCGAACTCGGCGGAAAGGCGAGCCCCGCCCCCGGCACGTTGAGGCCGCAGCCATTGGCGACCGCGGCCATTTCGATCGCCGACTTGGTGCCGTCGAGGAAGGAGTTGAACATCTGGCTGTTCATGCCGGCGGCGCGCGCTTCCTCCGCCGTCAGGCCGAAATGGTCCCACACCGTTTCCGGCGTCGCGGTATGGTATTCGGGCAGGTATTTCGTGCCCTGGCCGGCGGCGGCGACGGAAAAGCCGGTCGCCCGCGCCCAGTCGACCATCTCGGCAATCAGCGCCGGCTGGTCGCCATAGGCCATGGAATAGACGACACCGGCGCTGCGCGCCCGTTTCGCCATCGCCGGCCCGGCCAGCACGTCGGCCTCGACATTGACCATGATCACATGCTTGCCGGCATCGACGGCCGCCAGTGCATGGCGCACACCGGCAACCGGGTCGCCGGTCGCCTCGATCACCACGTCGACATCGTCGCGGCCAGCCATCATAGCGCCGTCTTCGCCAAGATCCGTCGCCGCGATGCGCGCCTCGTCCCACCCGACATGCTTCAGCCGCGCCCGCGCGCCGTCGGGGTTGAGATCGGCGATCGCCGTCACCCGGAGGCCCGCCATTGTTGGCGCCTGGGTGAGGAACATGGAGGCGAACTTGCCGGCGCCGATGACGCCGACCCGGATCGGATTGTTTTTGCCCCGTTCCGCGGCGAGTTTGTGAAGATTCATTGCAGCATTTCCTTCAGGCAGGACCCGCTTGCACCCTTTGCCGATCGGGACTAGGGTCCGCGCCCGACCGGCCCGGCGACGGGCAATTGTTCCGGAGAAATCCAATGTCATTCCTTGCCGACACGATGGCGCGGGTCAAGCCCTCGGCGACGATCGCCGTCACCCAGAAGGCGCGCGACCTGAGGGCGGCCGGCCGCGAGGTGATCGACCTCAGCGCCGGCGAGCCGGATTTCGACACGCCGGACAATATCAAGGAGGCGGCGATCGCCGCGATCCGCCGGGGCGAGACCAAATATCCGCCGGTCGCGGGAATCGTGCCGCTACGCGAGGCGATATCCGACAAGTTCAGGCGCGAAAACGGCCTTGAATACGGGCTGGACCAGATCATCGTCGGCACCGGCGGCAAGCAGGTGCTCTACAACGCTTTCGCCGCGACGCTAAACCCGGGCGACGAAGTGCTGATCCCCGCCCCCTACTGGGTGAGCTATCCGGCCATGGTGACGCTGAACGGCGGCGAGCCGGCCTTCGTCGAAACGACGCTGGAAAACGGCTTCAAGCTGACGCCGGAGGATCTCGATCGGGCGCTGACGCCGAAGACCAAGTGGCTGATGTTCAATTCGCCGTCGAACCCGTCCGGCGCCGCCTATTCGGCGGACGAGCTCAGAGCGATCGCCGACGTGCTGCTCCGCCATCCGCAGGTCTGGGTGCTGACCGACGACATGTACGAGCACCTGCTCTACACGGACGAGCCGTTCGCCACGATCGCGCAGGTCGAGCCGAAGCTTCACGGACGCACGCTGACGCTGAATGGCGTCTCCAAGGCCTACGCCATGACCGGCTGGCGTATCGGCTATGCCGGCGGGCCGAAGGAGCTGATCGGCGCCATGACCAAGATCCAGAGCCAGCAGACGTCCGGCGCCTGCACCATCGCCCAGTGGGCTTCGGTCGAGGCGCTGACCGGGCCGCAGGATTTCATTCCCGAACGGGCGAAGGTGTTCAACGACCGCCGCGACCTCGTCGTCTCCATGCTCAACCAGGCGAACGGCATCGAATGTCCCGTTCCCGAAGGCGCGTTCTACGTCTACCCGTCATGCGCCGGTCTGATCGGGCGCAAGACCGCGTCAGGCAAGGTGATCGAAACGGACGAGGATTTCGTGACCGAGTTGCTGGAAGCCGAAGGTGTCGGCGTCGTGCACGGCACGGCGTTCGGCCTCGGCCCGAATTTCAGGATATCCTATGCCGCGGCGACCGAGCTGCTGGAGGATGCGTGTGGCCGCATCCAGCGGTTCTGCAACAGCCTGGCGTGAAGCTCGGCCCAACCTGATCCGTTGCTGTGCCGACCGGTGAACACCGGTCCTTCCGGTCCGGAAGAACCGCCGTCAATCCTCAATGAGCTGCAAATTGACCGCCTGGTGGCCGCGACCCCTGCGGTCTTCCTCGGTCTCGAAGGAGACACGGGTGCCCTCTTCCAGTTGCGGCAGGCCCGACCGTTCGATGGCCGAGATGTGCACGAAGATATCCTTGTTGCCGTCGTCCGGGGTGATGAACCCGAAACCCCGCTCGGTATTGAAGAACTTCAGGACGCCGTTCTGCCGCGGACCGGCAGGCCGGCTCTCGCGCTCCTGGTGCTGCGGGCGGCCTTCACCTCCGCGATAGCCGCCGCCCTGATTGCCGCCATGGCCGCCACCATGCCCGTGGCCGCCACCATGACCTCCGCGCTCACGGTCCCGATCGCCGCGCTCGCGATTGCCCCCGAACGAATCGCCCATCTCCGGGATCGGTCCGCCATATTCCGGCGGCATATCGCCGCTGAATTCCCGTCGCCCTCCCCGACGTGGTCCGCGATTGCGATCCCTCCGGCCACGGCCGAAGTCGTCATCGTCGTCACCACCGCCGCCGCGGAACTTTCCGCCTGCATTCATAAGGAGCTGTCCTTTCAGAAAGCTGGAAAACCTGCCCGACGCCCTGATCGTGGCGCCGGAAAGTCGCAAGTGTCATTGATTGGGAGAAGGCTCGTAATGGTCATCTGACCGGCAGATTATTGCGCAACGTCCTGTGCCAAATGCCGTGTCGCAGCTTGTCCGCGTCACCGTCTGACAAAAAGTATGACGTTTGGAAATCTAGTCGGCAAGTGAAAATTCAGTGGTACCGGGTGTCAGCGCGACCTGCGGTCAGCAATTGTTGCGCAGCGGCCCCGACGTTCTCGGCGCGCTGATCCGCACACGCGCGACGCCCGCGCGGCGGAATCCGAGCTGTTCGGCAGCCCGTTTGGTGACGTCGATGATCCGCCCCGACCTGAACGGTCCACGGTCGTTGACGCGAACCGTGACCGTGCGACCATTGCGCAGGTTCTTCACCTTGACCAGCGTCCCGAAGGGCAATGTCGGATGCGCCGCCGTAAGCTGGCCGGGGTCGGCGCGCTCACCGGATGCGGTCTTGCCGCCCAGTGCATACCAGGATGCCTTGCCGCACTGCACCGACGCCGAAGCACGGCCGACCAGGAGGAATGCCAGGCACAGAACGAACACGCCGACGCCGAAGCGAAGCACATTGATCGAGATCATCACCGATTTCCAGAAAAGCCACTCTCTGCGAGCCCGAATGGGCTACAATCTTGGCAGAACTGCGGCACGGGCGATGGTACTCAGGAAGCCGAAACGAAATCGACCGCCGGCGATCAATCCGGCGGTCGTTTCGCGTCAGATACGGATGTGGGGATCAGTTCGCCAGCTGCAGATCGACCGCCTGCGGACCGCGCCGGTCTTGCTCGACGGCAAACGACACCTTGGTGCCCTCCTCGAGCGCCGGAAGCCCGGACCGCTCGATCGCGGAAATATGGACGAAGACATCCTTTCCGCCGGCATCCGGCGTGATGAAGCCGAAGCCCCGTGTCGTGTCGAAAAACTTGATTGTGCCGGTCTGGCGCATGGGAGAGTTCCTT
>DATHRP010000279.1:0-3366 GCA_035465195.1 Afifellaceae bacterium
GGTAGGGCTTGCGTCCGGTCGAGACGGGCCACCGGTGGACCACGCGCCCGTTGCGTTTCACGATCATCGTCTGGCTGGATATGTCGACCGTGGCTACCACGCTGGTCCTGGCGAGACCTTCACTCTGCAACGAAAAAAAGACGAAAACGAACAACGCAACGCAACGCATTACCCCAACCCCATAGAGCCTCCACTGGCTGGATGGTTCCTGCCGGTGCGGCGTGCGTCAAGGCCTTGGCGGCCGAATTACGAGGTTCCGCCGATCAACTTTGTGTATGAACAGATGATCGGGACGAAAACTTCTTCCCGGGCCGGCGGCCCGGTTCAGTCTCGCTCAGGCGTGCCGATTGGGCAGTTCGGTCCGGGCGCCGCTCAGATTTCCCGTTCGTCGAACCGGACGCGGCCGCAGCGCCAGCGGCGGATCTGCCATTTCGGATGGGTGTTCGCCCATTCGGCAATCTGCTGCTGCCCCTGCATCATGCACTGCATCGGCGTCATGTTGCCGGCGGTTTCAGTAAAGTGGACGTTCTTGCACACCTGAGGGTCTGATATCATGCAGACCGAGATCACCAGTTCTATCATGGGAAGCGCCTCTTGTTCCGTTATTAGCCGGCGGGCCAAAGAGCCCGCCGGTGGAGCCTCCCCGAAATCTTATGATTGAATGATGTAAGGTCCCTGAATCCCTCATAAGCGCCCGGTTAACCATGTTGTACTGCCGGCGAATACTGGATTTTTCCATGTGATTCTAACCTCATGGTCTATGCCGTCGGGACCGATCACTTCAACGCAATCTTGATGTTGCACTGCAAAAATATGCCGATTCGACAAGGCTGTCGAACGGTTTCGTCTGGCGTCCCGATGCCTTCCGGGGCGGTGGTCCTTGAAGTCGGGTCTGACCGGCCGATATGGCTCTCATAACTCGATGATTGGGAAGTGAAGGTGAATTATGGCACCGCTGAACCGCCGCCGGTTTCTCGGTCTTGCCGCCGGATGGGGCGCCGGCCTCGCCGTGCCCCGGCTCGCGCTTGCGGACGGTGCCGCTCTGCTCCAACGGCGGATACCATCCTCCGGCGAGGCGATCCCGATCCTCGGGATGGGCTCCTGGTTCACCTTCATTGTCGGCGAGAACCGGAGCGAGCGGGCGATCCGCGTGAAGGTGCTGGAGGAATTCTTCGCCGGCGGCGGCGGCATGATCGATTCATCGCCCATGTACGGCTCCTCGGAGACTGTCATCGGCTATTGCCTGGCGCAGTTGCCACCGCAGGAGCGCCTGTTCGCCGCGACCAAGGTGTGGACGCAGACCCGGATGCTCGGCGAGCTTCAGATGAAGACCTCGGAGCGGCTGTGGGGGCAGGGGCCGCTCGACCTGATACAGGTGCACAATCTCGTCGACTGGGAGACGCATTTGGAAACGCTGAACGAATGGAAGGCGGCGGGCCGGCTGCGCTATACCGGCGTAACCACCTCGCACGGCCGGCGGCACCGACGCCTTACCGCGCTGATGGAGAGCGAGCCCATCGATTTCGTCCAGTTCACCTACAATATCGAGGACCGCGAGGCGGAGAAGCGCCTGCTGCCGCTGGCCGCCGAGCGCGGGCTGGGCGTCATCATCAACCGGCCGTTAAAGCGCGGCACGCTGATCGACCGGCTGGAACGCAATCCGCTGCCGGACTGGGCCGGCGAGATCGGCTGCGCCAGCTGGCCGCAGTTCCTCCTGAAGTTCATCGTCTCGCACCCGACGGTCACCTGCGCCATTCCGGCGACATCGAACCCGGCGCATATGCGCGAGAACCTGGCGGCTGGCCGTGGCGTCATGCCCGATGCCACCATGCGCCGGCGCATGGTGGATTATGTCCTGGCGCTGTGATCGACGCCCGGGCATTGTCGATGACCGACAGAAAGAAAGAAGCGGATCGGCCGACGCGATGCTGCGGATCGTGACCTGGAATCTCTGGTGGCGCTTCGGGCCGTGGCGGGAGCGGCAGCCGGCGATCGCCACGACGCTTGCCGCCGTCGATGCCGACATCATAGCCCTGCAGGAGGTCTGGAGCGACGGTGCAACGGACCAGGCGGCCAAACTGGCCGCCGGGCTCGGCTTTCATCATGTCTACGCCGAAGCCATGACGCTGGACGGTTTCGGCCAGGGCAATGCGATCCTGTCGCGCCGGCCGATCCTGCAATCGGCGGCGCAAACGCTGTCGGGCGCTGAGAAGACGGGAGAGACGCGGCTTGTGCTCTTCGCGGAGATCGACGCACCGGGCGGGCCTCTGCCCGTGTTCACGACGCACCTGAACTGGCGACCGAGCCAGGGCGCGGTCCGCTTCGGTCAGGTCGGCGACATCGCCCGGTTCATTCAGGCCAGGCGAAGCCCGGGCCGCCCGGTCATCCTGTGCGGCGATTTCAATGCCACGCCGGATTCCGACGAGATCGCCCTGCTGACCGGTCCGACTGGCCGGACCGTCGAGGGCCTGGTCTTCGAGGATGCATGGGCGGCGGCCGGAGACGGCGGGGCGGGCATCACGTTCGATCAGGCCAACCCCCATGCTATTGCCGAGCTCAGCCCTGGCCGCCGCATCGATTATGTCTTTCTCGGCCGGCCCGAAGGCGGGGCGTGCCGGATCGCCGATTGCCGGATTGCAGGCGACGGTCCGGTCGACGGCGTCTGGCCGAGTGATCATTATGCGGTGGTGGCCGAACTGGCCCTCTGACGGTGTTTCCGCAGCGCGTCTATTCGAGCTCAGACAATTCGTCGTGAATCGTTTCGATGCGTTCCAGATGCCGTCGCCCCGCGGTCCCGAGTGCCGCGAGCGTGGAAATGGCCAGATGCCGCAGCACGGCAAGTGCCCCGACATAGGAGTCGAGCGACTGCGGCGTCTTCACGGCGCAGGCGAGGTTCCAGCGGACCTGCGCCGGTGCTTCGCGCACGCTGGCGTCGGCGAGCAGCGCGATGTCGGCGCCGGTCTCCGCCAGCGCCTTCACGAAGGCGACGAAACCGGCCGGCCGGCGGCGCAGCCCGACGACCAGCACCATGTCGCCCGGCCCGACGCCGGATATGCCTTCTGCCAGCGTCTGGCCGGCGCTGTTCAACATCTCCACGTCGGGCCGGAACTGAGCCAGCGTGGCGCGGGCGTAATCGGCGGCGAACCGGCTGTTCCTGAAGCCCGCGATGCGGACACGCGGCGCTCTGGCGAGCCGCTCCGCCACGGCCTTCACGGTTAGCGGGTTGACCATGGCGAGCGAGGCTTCGATCAGCGCCGCTTCCTGTGCGGCAGCCGCCGTGATCGTGCCGCCGGTCCGGCTCAGCGTGCCGGCCGTGTCGGTCAGGTAGAGCGGCGATCCATGCGCGCGCATGGCGCGCGAGGCGCG
>DATHRP010000280.1:0-2019 GCA_035465195.1 Afifellaceae bacterium
GATCGCGGTGACGGCGGTGCTGATCGCCCTCGCGGTCACCATAGGCCTTGGCCTTGCGAGCACATGGCATATATTGTCCGTCAAGGCGGCTCCGTTCCTGCGAAACATGTAGATTTTCCGATATCTCTAGAACAGGTTAACGCTACCCGGCCAAGACCTTGTTATCGCGATGTGGAGTTGCCATATTAGATGCGAGTTTACCGGGTAATTCCCGGACAGTTCACCAGGAGGGATAATTCTATGGCTGACTATAACGAGCGCTACCAGGCAACTGCCACAGCTCGTACAGGTGTCCGCGAAGGCATTGACGAGGGCCTTCGCAGCTTCATGCTGGGCATCTACAACAACATGGCGCTCGGGCTGGCCATTACCGGCCTTGCCGCGCTGGGCACCAATATCCTCGCCGTGGACCAGGGCGGCCTGACGCCGCTCGGTGCGGCGCTCTACACCTCGCCGCTCAAGTGGGTGATCATGTTCGCCCCGCTGCTGTTCGTGTTCGGCTTCTCCGCCGGCGTGAACCGTATGGCGCCATCCACCGCGCGGCTGGTGTTCTTCGCCTTCGCCGCCGTCATGGGCATTTCGCTGTCGTGGATCTTTCTGGTCTTCACCGGAAGCTCCATCGCGCAGACCTTCTTCGTAACCGCCGCCGCTTTCGGCTCGCTGAGCCTGTGGGGCTACACGACGAAGCGCGACATTTCCGGCTGGGGATCGTTCCTGTTCATGGGCCTGATCGGCCTGATCCTGGCGTCGGTCGTCAACATCTTCCTGGGCTCGTCGGCCCTGCACTTCGCGATCTCGGTGATCGGCGTGCTGGTGTTCGCCGGCCTGACCGCCTACGACACCCAGAAACTGAAGAACACCTACGACTACGTCGCCCATGACGCCACGGCCGCCGGCCGTGCATCGATCATCGGCGCGCTGCAGCTCTACCTGGACTTCATCAACCTGTTCATGTTCCTGCTGCAGTTCCTCGGCAACCGCGAATAACGGTCGCCGCAGCGAGTCCAACAAGACGCCCCGGCCTGTCCGGGGCGTTTTCTTTTGCGCCGTTTCGGCTAGGATTTTGCCCTGTCCGGGACCAGCCTGAGCGAACCGTCATGAGCGACACCATCGTCCTGCGTCCGGCCGTCGAGACCGACCTGCCGGCGATCAACGCGATCTACGGCGACGCGGTCGCGCACGGCACCGCCTCCTACGAACTCGAACCGCCAAGCCTTGAAGAAATGACGCGGCGATGGCGCGCGCTGACCGAAAGGGGGTTTCCCTATTTCACGGCCGAGCGCGGCGGCGCCATCCTGGGATTTGCCTATGCCGGCCCCTACCGCGAGCGGCGGGCCTATCGCTTCACCGTGGAGAATGCCGTCTATGTTGCAACCGCAACCCGCCGCAGCGGGGTCGGCCGCGCCCTGATGGAGAAGCTCGTCGAGACCTGCGAGGCAATGGGCTTCCGGCAGATGATCGCCGTCATCGGCGACGGTACGAATCACGCCGCCTCGGTCGGCCTGCACGCCGCGCTCGGCTTCCGGATGGTCGGCGTGATCGAGGGGTCCGGCTACAAATTCGACCGCTGGCTCGATACCGCCCTGATGCAGCGGGCGCTGGGCGACGGCGCTTCCTGCGCGCCGCGCGAAATCAGCCCGTGACCAGCCTGAGCCTCGGTTTCTCGAGCACCCTGAGCGCCATCGCCAGGTCGCGGCCGCGCTTGAGGATCGCGCCCGTCGCCGCGACGATCCGGTACTGGCCCTGTTTCCTCGCAAGCTCCGGGATCTTTTCCACGCGGTAGATCGGTACTTCGCTCGATCGCCTGAAGATTGAAAAGACCGCCCGGTCATCCAGATGGTCGATCGCGTAATCGCGCCATTCGCCATCGGCAACCTTGCGGCCATAGACACGCAAAATCACATTGAGTTCGTGCCGGTCGAAGGTGACCATGGCCGGCACTGTCCGGGCTGCGGCCCCGCTCCGCAGCCCGCGGATAGACCAATCCTCGGTTTCGCTCAAACACGCCTCCCTGGCTGG
>DATHRP010000281.1:0-1607 GCA_035465195.1 Afifellaceae bacterium
ATTCCCATTACCCCGCGGCCCGTCCATTCGGTTCGCAGCAAAAGGCCCTCGATCAGGTCCGGGGACAGATCATAGGTGCGCACGAGGCGCACATCCTTCTTGTCTGCCACCGCAGCCAGCGAACAGCCGCCAAGATAGGGCGGCGGGCACCACGTCGACAGAAACCGTGCCGCCCGGTCGGAACCGCCCGCGAGCTTGACGAGAGAATCGTAAGTCTCAACGAGTTCGGGCATGTGGCGATCAAGTGCCTGGCGGCACTCGGGTGCCGACGGTCCACGATCACCGTCTCTTGAAATGAACCAGGCCTCATAGGCGGGCCAGGATCGGCGCCAGCGGGCTACCCACTTCGGGCCGGGAAGCGGCTCGTCCACCGCGTCGAACGTCAACGTCATGTTCGTCATTTCATCCCTCCCAGGCCGCGGTTTCGAAGAAGAAGCGGATCATTTCCGCACTTGCATCCGGACCCGCGGGGTCGGTGTAGGATCCGCCCGGCCGGCCGCCGGACCAGGCGTGGCCCAGTCCGTCGATGTGCCATTGTTCGAGTATCGGCGCCCCCTCGACCGTCTTTGTCACCGTGCGATGGACAGCACGCCCCGACATTCCGCTGCGCACCTCGGTCTCGACGGTCACGCCCCCGGCGCGATCGATTACCCCTCGCGCGATTCGGCCAGCGTTCGACGAATGGACCACCGCATCGGCCGTTCCGTGGATAACGATCGTCGGAGTTGGCGAGGCGTTGCGAGTGGTGATCTTGTCCTCGCCGCGACCGGCCATTGCCTCAAAGGCCGATGGCACATCCTTCGCCGCGCCGAATGGCAGGCCGGAATGCACGCCTACTGCCGAGAAAACGTCAGGATAGGTTTCGCCAAGTATCACCGCCATCGCCGCGCCGGCGGAAAGTCCGGCCACAAAGGTTCTTTTCGGAGCGACATCGAACTCCGCGGCGACCTTTCGTGCTATGCCGGCGAGAATCGCGGGCTCCCCGCGATCTCGCAGTTGATCGCCGCGGCGAAACCAATTCCAGCACGACTGCCCATTTTCGCCGCGCGATTGCTGCGGATAGACGATGATAAGGCGGTGCGATTCGGCGAAGCCGTTCATTCCCGTTCCGGTGGCGAAATCCGCCGGGTTTTGAGTGCAGCCATGCAGCATGACCAAAATGCCCTCAATTCCTTCGGTTGCGGTTGAAGGGACGTAGGTGCGGAAGGTCCGTCTCCCCTGCGCGCAAGTGTAGATGTCCTGCCGGAACTCCGCCCCGACGGGCAGGCGCTTCTCGGGGATTCTTGGTTCGAGAATTGACAATCCCAGGTGCGCCGACAGCATTTCCATCATCGGTGCGGCTGGTTGCACCGTTGCGGCCGGTTCGTCCTCGCCGCCGGCCCAAAGCCCATTTCGGGCAAGGGTCCGACGAACGAGATCGTTGGCGGCAGCGATGCTCTCAGAGCGAGCGTCATCACCCGCCGGGCGCAGCGCGCCGACGTTGAACTTCATCATTTTTCATCCTCACTGGAGGTGGAGCATCCTACGTGATGCGGTCTTTGAGCGCCTTTTTTATCTCGGGACTGGCCTGCAACGCCCCGAGGACAGTGATTGAGCCGATTGTCTCG
>DATHRP010000282.1:0-6397 GCA_035465195.1 Afifellaceae bacterium
GAGGCGGCGCTGAGCGGCGCGCTCGGACGGCTGTTCGCGGTGGTGGAGAATTATCCCGACCTGAAGGCCAACGAGAACTTCCGCGATTTCCAGGCCTCGCTCAGCGAGATCGAGGACCAGATCCAGCTGTCGCGCCGCTACTACAACGGCGCCACGCGCAACCTGAACATCATGGTGGAGTCCTTCCCCTCCAACCTCGTCGCCAACATGTTCAAGTTCGAGAAGTCGGACTATTTCGAGATCGACGACGGCGAAAGGGCCGTGCCCAAGGTCTCGTTCGAGAGGTAGCTGCGGTGCGGGCGCGGACCATCGCCGGCTGGTTTGCGGCCGTCCTGCTCGTGACGGCCGGCCTGGGCTCGCCGGCCTTCGCCCGCGAAGAAATCCTTTCCTATATTTCCCGGATCGCGGTCCAGCCGGACGGCGCGCTCGACGTCACCGAGACGATCCGGGTGCGGGCGGAGCGGCGGCAGATCCGCCGCGGCATCTACCGCGATTTCCCGACCCGATATACCCGTGACGACGGCCTCTACCAGCGGGCCGGTTTCAAGGTGCTTGAGATCCTGAAGGATGGCAAACCGGAGCCCTACCATACCGAGGTGCAGGCCTTTGGTGTCCGCGTCTATATCGGCGACAAGGACGTGTTCATCCCGTCCGGCGTCTACACCTATACGATCCGTTACCGCACAACGCGGCAGCTCCGGTTCTTTCCCGATCACGACGAACTCTACTGGAACGTCACCGGCAATTTCTGGACCTTCCCGATCCTTTCGGCCGAGGCGCGGGTCCAGCTTCCCGAAGGCGCCCGCATCGGCGAACTCACCGCCTATACTGGCCCGCTCGGCGCGAAGGGCAAGGATTTCCGGATCGCCTCGCAGACCGACCGGACTTTCGTCATCGAGACGACCCGGCCGCTCGGATTGCGCGAGGGACTGACCGTCGTTGCGACCTGGCAGAAGGGCATCGTGCCGGAGCCGACCGGCGCCGAACGGATGCTCTGGCTGTTCTGGGACAATCTCGGCCTCGTCGTGCTGTTCGTCGGCAGCGCCGTCGTGGCGCTCTACTACACCCACGCCTGGCAGAAGGTCGGCCGCGACCCGGAGAAAGGCACGGTCATCCCGCTGTTCGAGCCGCCGGACGGCCTTTCGCCGGCTGCCACGAGCTATCTGCATTTCTGGGGTTTCCGCAAGGCGAGGGGCACGAGGCCGCTCGCCTTCATGGCCGCCATCATCTCGCTCGCGGTGAAAGGCCTTATCCGCATGGACCAGCAGGGCAGGACCCTGACGCTGGAGGCTACCGGCAGCGGCTCGGCGGAGCCCTCGGGCGGCGAGGCCGCGATCCTGGGCAAGCTGCGAGCCAATTCCGGCCGTCTTGCCTTCAAAAAGTCGACCGCCAGAAAGGTCTCGCGCATGCGCAGCGCGTTCCGCCAGGCGGTGAGCCGGGAATACGGAAAGGGCTATATCCGCAACAATACCGGCTATTTCGTCCTCGGACTGCTGCTCAGCATCGCGACAATCGTCTGCTTCCTGCTGCTGCAGATGCCGGCCGAGAGCCAGCTCCCGCCGCTGATCTTCGCGGCTGTCGGCGGCGTCTTCGGATCGGGTCTGTTCCTGCTCGGCGTCGGATGGCTGGGCGATCTCCTGCCCGGCGGCGGATCGAAAGTGCTCGGCGTGCTGTTTTTCGTCATCGGCGCCGGCCTGCTGCTCGGCCTGACCGCTTTCGCCTACGCGATGCTGGACGGGGTCCTGTTCCTGGCCGCGCTGGTCCTTCCGCTGCTGGCGGGGCTCAACATCGCCTTCCTGCAACTCTTGCGCGCGCCGACCGCGGCCGGCCGGGCCTTGCTCGACCGGATCGAGGGCTTCAAGCTCTACCTCTCGGTTGCGGAATCGGAGCGCATGAACATGGCCGGAGCCCCGGACGTCACCACGGACGTCTTCGAGCGCTACCTGCCCTATGCGATCGGGCTGAACGTCGAAAAACCCTGGTCGCAGGCCTTTTCCGACCATATTGCAAGGGCCACGCCGGGCCAGTCCCGCGGCAGCACGTATAATCCGGCCTGGTACAGCGGAAATTCGTTCAGCACAGCCAGCCTGTCATCCGCCACCGGGGCCATGGTCGCCGCGATGTCGAGCTCGATTGCCAGCGCGACTCCCTCCTCGTCCGGGTCGGGCGGCGGCTCCTCAGGCGGAGGCGGCGGAGGCGGCGGAGGCGGCGGCTGGTAGCCCGTTCCGGACCTGTCAGAAAATCCTAGGATTCGGACCCGATAATTGTCATGTTATGCGGGTAAGCAGCAAAAAGCGGCGCCGTATCCCTGTCGCGAGTACCCGGCAACAGCGATGACATCCCCCAACAAGCGGATTCTGATCTACAGCCATGATACGTTCGGGCTCGGCCACCTGCGCAGGTGCCAGGCGATCGCCCATTCGCTCGTCAGCGCCTATTCGTCGCTGTCGGTCATCATCCTTTCCGGCTCGCCGATCATCGGCAGCTTCGATTTCAAGAGCCGGGTGGATTTCGTCCGCGTTCCCGGCGTCATCAAGCTGCGCGACGGCGATTACACCTCGCTCAACCTGCACATCGACATCGACCAGACGCTGAAGATCCGCGGTTCCATCATCGAGCACACGGCGGACGTCTTCGAGCCGGATATCTTCATCGTCGACAAGGAGCCGACCGGCCTGCTGGGCGAGGTGCTGCCGGCGCTCGAACTGTTGAAAAAAAAAGGCACGCGCCTCGTGCTCGGCCTGCGCGACGTGCTCGACGATCCGGAGATCCTGGCACTGGAATGGGAGCGCAAGGACGCCTACGACGCGATCGAGACGCTCTATGACGACATCTGGGTCTACGGCAAGCGCGAGATCTACGACCCGCTGGTCGGCCTGCCCCTGTCTTACGCCGCAAGGGACAAGATGACCTTCACCGGCTACCTGAAGCGCGGGCCCGCCGGCGCTTCGGTCTACCAGCCCGTTCCGTTCGAGGATGAACGCTTCATCCTGGTGACACCTGGCGGCGGCGGCGACGGCGTGGAACTGGTCGACTGGGTAATGAAGGCCTACGAGAGCCAGCGCCGGCCGCTCTACCCGGCGCTGATCGTGCTCGGACCGTTCATGGCCAATGCCAAGCAGCAGGAATTCTTCGAGCGCGCCGAACAGCTCTACAATGTCGAGTTGATCAGCTTCACGCCGCACCTGGAACAGCTCATCGAGCGCTCCATCGCCATGGTCGGCATGGGCGGCTACAACACGTTCTGCGAGATACTGTCGTTCGACAAGCCGGCGCTGCTGGTGCCGCGGGTCATCCCGCGCCGCGAACAGGCGATCCGCGCCGGTTATGCCGAGGAGGCCGGACTGGTCTCCGTCTTGCCGATCGACGATTATCCCGATATCGACATGATGGCCGAGGCGCTCGCCGACCTGCCGGATCAGGCAAAGCCGTCCGCGGCCGGCCTGGACAACCTGCTCGGCGGTCTCGAAGTGGTCAACCGGATGGTCGAGCCGGACATCACAGGCACCGGCGAAAAGGAGGCGCTGCGCGCCTGACCGGACGGACTGTCGATACACCAAGCTGAAAAATGCGGCCCGCGCCGCGGAAATTGCCCATGTCCCGCACAGCAATCCTCGTCAAAGGTTATCCGCGCCTGTCCGAGACGTTCATCGCCCAGGAGATCCACGGGCTGGAGCAGCGCGGCATCAAGCAACTCATCGTTTCGCTGCGCCATCCGACCGACCCGGCCCGGCATCCGATCCACGACGAGATCGAGGCCGATATCCTGTATTTGCCGGAATATCTGAAAGACGACCCGCCGCGGGTGCGCGCCGGCCGCCGCTGGGCGGAGGCGCAGCCGACATATGCCCGCGCCCGGGCCATGTTCGAGCGCGACCTGAAACGCGACAGGTCCGCCAATCGCTGGCGCCGCTTCGGCCAGGCCTGCGTGCTCGCCCGCGAACTGCCTGCCGACATCGACCGGCTGCACACCCACTACCTGCACACGCCGGCCTCGGTCGCCCGGTATGCCGCAGCGCTCCGCGGCCTGCCCTGGTCGTTCTCCGCCCATGCCAAGGACATCTGGACGACGCCGGAATGGGAACTGAAGGAGAAGCTCGCGGACGCCGGGTGGCGCGTCACCTGCACCAAGATCAACACGGACTATCTGAACCGCCTGGCCGTCGCCCCGAAGAAGCCGGCGAGGGTCGAACTTATCTATCACGGGCTGGACTTTTAACGCTTCCCCGCGCCGCCCGACCGGTCCGGCCGGCCGGACATGCCGGTATCCATCATCTCGATCGGCCGCGCGGTGGAGAAGAAGGGCTACGATATCCTGCTGAAGGCGCTGGCGCGGATCGCCGGCGACCGGCGCTGGACGTTCGACCATATCGGCGGCGGGGAGGACCTGAAGATGCTGAAGGCCAAAGCGAAGGATCTCGCCATCGCCGGGCGGATCACCTGGCACGGCGCCGTCAACCGGGATCACGTGATCGAGGCCCTCGCCCGGGCCGACCTGTTCGTGCTGCCGGCGCGGATCGCCCGCTCCGGCGACCGCGACGGCCTGCCCAACGTCATCATGGAGGCCCAGGCCATGGGTCTTCCGGTAATCGGCACCACCGTGTCGGCCCTGCCGGAGATCATCGTGCACGGGGAGAACGGACTTCTGGTGGAGCCCGAGGACCCGCAGGCGCTCGCCCGCGCTATGACGCTGCTGATCGACAACCGGGACCTGCGGCTGCGGCTCGGCCGCCAGGCCGCGCAAAGCGTGCGCAAACTGTTCGGCGCCGACCCTGGGCTCGACCGCCTGGCCGCGAAATTGCGGCCGGCCGGCGTGGAGGCGGCTGCGTGAAGATCGCCTTCTACGCGCCGATGAAACCGCTCGACGACCCGACACCGTCCGGCGACCGGCAGATGGGCCGCGCCATCGTCGGCATACTGGAACGCGCCGGCCACGAGGTCCGCGTCGCATCCCGTTTCCGCGCCTGGTGCCGCGGCGGCGGAGACGCGGCGATGAACGACCTCGCCGCAGAAGCCCGCGCCGAAGCCGACCGGGTTTTCCACGACTGGCAGGCCGAAGGCTACTGCCCGGACCTGGTGCTCACCTATCACGTCTATCACAAGGCGCCCGATTGGATCGGCCCGGCGCTAAGCCGAGCGACCGGCGTCGCCTACGTGATCGTCGAGGGCGCCCGCGCGCTGAAGCAGAAGGACGGACCCTGGTCCGTCGGCTTTGCAGCCGCCGACGCAGCCTTCGAGCAGGCCGACGCCGTTGTCGCGATCCATGCCGAGGATGCCGAAGGGCTGGAGCCGGTCGTTCCGCCGGAGCGGCTGTCGCTGCTGCCGCCCTTCATCGATACGCGGCGGTTCCGCGACGCCGCCGCATCGCGCGCTCCCGCCGGCGAGCCGCGGCTCCTGACAGTCGCCATGATGCGCGACGGCGACAAGCGCGCATCCTATGAGATCCTGGCTGCTGCGCTGGACCGTCTCGGCGACCGGTCGTGGCGGCTCTCCATCGCAGGCGACGGCCCGGCGCGCGAGGCAGTACGCGCGCTCTTTCCGGCCGAACGGACCCGCTTCCTCGGCCTCGTTCCACCGGAGGAGATGGCGGGTGTCTACGCCGATGCCGATCTCTTCGTCTGGCCGGCCGTGAACGAGGCCTATGGATTGGTTCTCCTGGAGGCGCAGGCCGCCGGCCTGCCGGTCGTTGCCGGGCGCACCGGCGGCGTGCCGGATATCGTGGCCGACGGCCACACCGGCCTCTTGACCACGGAAGGCGACGAGGCGGCCTTCGCGGCGGCCGTGACCGCCCTGCTCGACGATCCGCAGCGGATGGCCGGGATGGGCCGGGCGGCCGCCGAAAAGGCCGCCGACGAGCATGACGCCGATGCCGCCGGGCGGCGGCTCCAGCAGATCATCGATACGGCCGTGGAGCGGCATCGGATGCGGGAGACGGCCCGCCAGGCGGCACAGTGAAGGCGCTGCTCCACGTCCAGCACCTGCTCGGCATCGGGCACGCGGTGCGCGCCGCCGCGATCGGCCGCGCGCTGGCCGGACACGGTGTCTCGGTGACGCTCGTCACCGGCAATCATCTGCCCGAAGTGGTCGACACGACCGGTCTCGCAGTCGTCGCCCTGCCCGCCGCGCGCGCCGCCGACGTTACCTTCTCCACCCTGCTCACCGACGACGGCGAACCGATCGACGAGGCCTGGATGGAAAACCGCAGGCAGCAATTGCTGGCGCTCGAAGACGAAATCCGCCCGGACATCCTGCTAACGGAGTTCTTTCCCCTCGGCCGCCGCAAGTTCCGCTTCGAGCTGATCCCGCTGTTGCAGCAGGCGCACGGCCGGCCGGACCGGCCGGTGATCGCCGCTGCAGTGCGCGATATCCTGGTCGCCAAGGACGATCCCGCCACCGA
>DATHRP010000283.1:0-2678 GCA_035465195.1 Afifellaceae bacterium
GGTATCAGGCTGGTCACGGTGCACGGCCGCACGCGGCGCCAGTTTTTTAAGGGCAGGGCCGACTGGCAGGCCATCCGCCGGGTCAAGCAAGCCGTCTCCATACCGGTCGTCGCCAACGGCGACCTGACCTGCGCTGAGGACGCGCCGGAGATGCTGCGCCAGTCCGGCGCAGATGCCGTGATGATCGGGCGAGGTGCCTATGGCCGGCCGTGGGTCGTCGGCCAGGCGGCGGCGCTCCTGAATGGTGAGCCCGTTGCTGCGGCACCGGCTGCGGACGCGCTGGGCGAGCTCGTATGCGAACACTACGACATGATCCTCTCCCATTACGGTCAGGTGCCGGGCGTGCGTATCGCGCGCAAGCATCTGGGCTGGTACTTCGATACGCTTCCGGAAGTCAGGGTGTCGGCCGCAAGGCGCAAGGCGATCCTGTCGCCGGCGAACCCGGATCATGTGATCGAAGGCGTGCGCCGCATATTCGAAGAAGCGAATATCGGAGCGGCGGCATGAGCGCGATGACCGACGAAGCGACACTGACGGCGATGCCGAGAGCGGTGCTGAACGCACTGCCGATCCCGGTGTTGACGCTTGACGAGGACAACGGCATCCGCGACGCCAACCAGGCGGCCGAGAGCTTCTTCCAGTCCAGCGCCAACATGATGGCGCGCCACAATCTCGATTATTTCGTGCCGTTCGGCAGCCCGTTCCTTTCCCTTGTCGACCAGGTCCGAGAGTCCGGTGCGCCGGTTTCCGAATATCGGGTCGATATCGGGTCGCCGAGGATCGGGCCGGAACGCCTGGTCGACATCTACGCCGCACCCCTGACCGAAGAACCCGGGAAGGTGGCCGTCATGCTGCTCACCCGGACCGTGACGGAAAAGATCGACCGCCAGCTGACCCACCGCAGCGCCGCCAGGACCGTGACCGGGCTGGCCGCCATGCTGGCCCACGAGATCAAGAATCCGCTGTCAGGCATCCGCGGCGCGGCGCAATTGCTGGAGAGTGTGGTCGGCGACGACGATCAGAAGCTTACGCGCCTGATATGCGACGAGGCCGACCGGATCGTCGGACTTGTCGACAAGATGGAAGTGTTCGCGGACGAGCGTCCGGTCGAGCGCACGGCCGTCAATATCCACCGGGTTCTGGAGCGCGTAAAATCCCTGGCGCAGACTGGTTTCGCACCGAATGTCCGGATCGTGGAGGAATACGATCCCTCGCTGCCGGAGGTCTTTGCCAACCGCGATCAGCTGATCCAGGTGTTTCTCAATCTTGCCAAGAACGCGGCCGAGGCCGTCGCATCGAACCCGGATGCGGAGATCGCATTCCGCACGGCGTTCCGGCCGGGGATCCGGCTCTCGATGCCTGGCAACAAAAGCAAGGTCAGCCTGCCGCTGGAATTTTCGGTGATCGATAACGGGCCGGGCGTACCGGAGGACATGCTGCCCTATCTGTTCGACCCGTTCGTAACCACGAAGGCGAACGGCACCGGGCTCGGCCTGGCGCTGGTCTCCAAGATAATCGGTGACCATGGCGGCGTCATCGAATGCGAATCCCAGCCTGGCCGGACCATGTTCCGGGTCCTGCTGCCGATGCATTCCGGCAGTGCGGCGCCGAAAGAGGACGAGAAAGACGATGAGTAGCGCAACCGTTCTCGTGGCCGACGACGATGCGGCGATCCGTACGGTTCTGAACCAGGCCCTGTCCAGGGCTGGCTATACCGTCAGTCTGACCTCGAATGCCGGCACGCTGTGGCGCTGGGTCGCGGAAGGCGAGGGGGATCTGGTGATCACCGACGTCGTGATGCCGGACCAGAACGTCTTCGACATCCTGCCCCGCATGAAACGGACCCGGCCCGATCTGCCGATCATCGTCATGAGCGCACAGAACACGTTCATGACCGCGATCACGGCTTCCGAAAAGGGGGCTTATGACTACCTGCCGAAACCGTTCGACCTGAAGGAGCTGACCGCGATCGTCGCCCGGGCGCTCGCCGAGCCGCGCAACGAGGTCGATGGCGGCAACGGTGCCCATGACGCGGAGACGATCCCGCTGGTCGGACGCTCCCCGGCCATGCAGGAGATCTACCGGATCCTTGCGCGGCTGATGCAGACAGATCTGACCGTGATGATCAGTGGCGAATCCGGCACCGGCAAGGAACTCGTCGCCCGCGCGCTCCACGATTACGGCAAGCGCCGGAACGGACCGTTCGTCGCCGTCAACATGGCGGCCATCCCCCGCGACCTGATCGAATCCGAGCTGTTCGGCCACGAGCGCGGCGCCTTTACGGGCGCCCAGACCCGATCCGCCGGGCGCTTCGAGCAGGCCGAGGGTGGCACGCTGTTCCTCGACGAGATCGGCGACATGCCAATGGATGCGCAGACCCGGCTTCTGCGTGTCCTGCAACAGGGTGAATACACGACCGTAGGCGGCCGCACGCCGATCCGCACTGATGTCCGTATCGTAGCGGCCACCAACAAGGACCTGCGCGGACTGATCCGCCAGGGGCTGTTCCGCGAAGACCTGTTTTTCCGTCTCAACGTCGTGCCGATCCGATTACCGCCGCTACGCGAACGCTCCGACGACATTCCGGACCTGGTGCAGCATTTCCTGGCTCAGGCCGAGCGTGAAGGCCTCGGCAACAAGACTATCGAGCGCGACGCTTTGGACATCATGAAGCGTTA
>DATHRP010000284.1:0-13554 GCA_035465195.1 Afifellaceae bacterium
TACAACACGTTAGCTACATCCGGATGCTCCGATCCGAGCAACTTCTCCCGGATCGTCAGCGAGCGCTGGTAGAGCGGCTCGGCCTCGGCGTACTTGCCCTGGGTCTGGTAAAGCGCCGCCAGGTTGTAGAGGCTCGTCGCCACATCCGGATGCTCCGGCCCCAATGCCTTCTCCCAGATCGTCAGGGAGCGCTGGTAGAGAGGCTCGGCCTTGGCGTACCTGCCCTGGGCCCGATAAAGCTCCGCCAGGTTGTTGAGGCTCCGCCCGAAATCCGGATGTTCCGATCCGAGCACCTTCTCCCGGATCGTCAGGGATCGCCGAAGGAGCGGCTCGGCCTCGGCGTACTTGCCCTGGGCCTGGTAAAGCGCCGCCAGGTCGTTGAGAATTCCTGCAGTCTCTGGATGATCAGAACCAAACTCGTTCTCTGCCAATTGCAATGCTTCGGTGGCAGATCGAACAGCCTCAGAATATTCACCTTGCCGGTACTCGGCCAGGTACCGTTCATAAGCCTCTATAAGCGCAGAGGATTGCGCATAAACCGAATCCGATCCGTGCGTCAGACCCGGCAGTATCACCGCAAGGCACAATATTGTGCTTCGAAATCGCATCGTTTCCCGCCTTTTCAGATCGGCGTTGAAACTGAATGTCAAACTACCATAGCCCGATGATGAATCCGAAATTTGCAACCAGATGATCGACGGGAGCCGAAAGCAGCAAGACTTCGTGTCGGTCGATCGGCAGGTCTGCTTTGTCGGATTGTTTCACGAGCACGTAGCTTCCGCTTCGGGTCATAAGCGGAAGCGACAGCGTATCCAGTCGGCTTCCGCTTCACGCTAGCTTACGGACACCGGGCTGGCGGTCAGCTTCCTCTTGGCAACCACGCGATCCGCTTTGCCGTCTCCCTGGCCGTCTCTTCGTCCATCCTCTTCGTGGCGTTCTGCCTTCCTTGTTCGTTCTAATGGTAGACAGCGCATATCGACGTGTCGGCGGCGTCTCTGACGATGAAGCTCTCACTGAAGCGGCGGAGGCGACCGTGGTGTGGATCGGCGCCCTTGTGATTGCGTTGTACCGGCTGGCGACAGGGAGGTGTAACGGGAATAAATCGCGAAACGACATGCCGACCGGCAGGTCATCGGATCCGGAATGAGAAATATTGCAGGCGGCACGGATTATTCGATGCCGCTCAACGTCAATATCCATGTCGACAATCCGACAAGGGAGAGACAGACATGTTGCGCAAGACAATCCTGGCCGCGGCCGCGACCCTGTTGATGACGGTTCCGGCGTTTGCCGCTCATTGCCCGGCCGATGCCGCTGCGATCGACGCCTACCTCGCCAAGGCGAGCGTCAGCGACGATCTGAAGGCCGAGGTAACCGCCCTGAAGGACCAGGGCATGGAACAGCACAGTGCCGGCAACCACCGCGAGGCCGAAGCCACGCTCGCCGAAGCGATGCGGAAGCTTCTGAGCGCCGAGTAGGCGCGCGCAAGCCAATGCCGGGGCCGGCCCGACCGGCCCCGGTTCAGCCCGCACCGGATGTGAGCCATCGTCCGGCCGGCTCCGATTGACACCTGCCGATCCGCTGCTAACCTTCCGGGAGCAGTCTGGAAAGGGCCTGCGCCTGACGGGATTTCCGCAGCGTTTCCAGACGTATACGGACCGCCGAGGATCAGCCTGGATCAAGGCGGAGCCACGCCCGTGGCCGGTATCATCACCGGCGTGCGTACAAGTGCGGGATGAACAGATGGCAAAAGAACTGAAGCAGGGGATCGTCGACCTCACGACGACGACGTCGGCGGCGCTCGGGATCCTGGCGCTTGCCTCCGGCGTCTACACCTATATTGGCGTCAAGGGCCTGCTCGACGGCTCGAGCGCGCTGACGGCCGGGGCGGCGATCGCCTATTCGGTGGCGGTGTCCGTCGGCATCTACGTTTTCTGGACCTACATGCTGCGGTTCTTCCCGCTCCTGCGCGCCGGCCACCGGCGGCTGGAGATGCTGCTCGCCATGCTGATTGGCTCGGCGGCGATCGTCGCCATGTCGTCATGGCTGAACGCCGCCGCGCTGGCGGGCTCGGCGGCGGTGGAGCAGCACCTTGCCGAGACGGTGGAGGATTACCCGGAGGTGCTGGAGCAGGCGCACGAGAACGCGCTCGCCGCCCAGGGCCTGCTGCCGGATATCCGTATCGCCGCGAGCAACTTCGACAGCCTGGCCGCCGACGAGGCGCAGGGCGGGGCGCTGACCGGCACCAGCGGGTCCGGAACGGTGGTGCAGCTGCTCACGCAGATTTCGGGCCAGCTCCGGGCGCTCGACGTACAGATCACCGGTTCCAAGGAGGCCGTCGACAGCCTGTTCGAGCAGGGCACGGCGCATCTCAGGAAGATGCGCGAACTGGTCGCCTCGCAGGGCGCGGTCGAGCAGCGCTCGATCGCGTTTGCCGAAGAGGCGGTGCAGCTTGCGGCGATCGTCTCCGAACTGAAGCAGACCAGCGTCGCGCCGGCGGTGAAGCGGGCGGCGGAGGACCTGGCGCGCAGTTTCATCGCGCCGGTGCCGGATGGCAGCTCGGCCGATCTCAGGACCCGGCAGGCCGGGGTGATCGAGGAGGTGCGCTCTGCGATCGGCGAACAGTCGCTGGCGCTCGCCCGGGCGGCCGACAGCGTGCTCAACCGCCCGGAGGCCATTGCGCCGCGCTTCACGCCGATCTCCACCGCCGAGGCGGTGCTGATCTACGCCGGGGACTTCATCCCGTCATGGGCCGGCGCGATCTCAATCGACCTGATCCCCGGGGTCATCGTGTTCATCATGATCATCGTCCAGTCGGCGATCCGCGCCCACGAGGATCCGCTGCCTGTGGAAGACACGATGACGCTGAAGGAACTGCAGACGGCGATGACGGCGCTGCGCCGCATCGAGGCGGAACGGGACATCCGGCCGGCAGCACCCGCCTCGGAACCTGCCTTGAAGCCACCGGCAGAGCCGGCGGAACCGCCGGAGAAGAATATCGCCCGGTTCCCGAGCGAGGCGGACCACGAGCCCCGGCGGTCGTAGGCGATGATCGACCCGGCGGCGCCCGACACACGGCCGGTTTCGCAGCGCCTGGCGGGCTGGTGGACCGGTCTGCCGCAGGGCTGGTTCCTGAAGCGCCTGTTCCACGTGATGATTGTCGCCTGCATCGGCGGCATGGTGCTCGATGCCTTCGGCGCGCTGCCCGAGGACGAGCAGACGGCGCGGAGCGAGCCGGCCGAACCCGATCCCGTCTTCTTCCCGCGACCGACGCCCGGCGACAATGCGCGGCCCTACCGACCGGACATGGTGCCGAAACCGGCGCCCGACCGGATGCCGCGCCCGAGCCTGCCGGACGGCACGCCGATCACAATGCCGCAGCTCGAGCGCATGGAATTCACCTACGGCCGGACGGACGATGACGTGCCCTACATCGTCGCCAAGGGCGACATCGCCACGGGAACGTCGGAGGAGTTCCAGAGGTTCTACGGCGAGAACGGCTCGGACGCCCGCTACGTGTTGCTGATCTCGCGGGGCGGACTGGCGCACGAGGCGCGCGGCATGGGGACCTTCATCCGCGCGTCGGACATCAAGACCGTCGTGCCGAAGGAGGCGTTCTGCTTTTCCGCCTGCCCGCTGATCCTGGCCGGAGGGGTGGAGCGCGTCGTCTATCCGGACGCCTGGGTCGGGCTGCACCAGGCGAGGCTCGCCGACGTCTCGCGCGGCACGGTCCGCGACGCCTTCGAATACGGCCAGACCTCGGTGTCGGAGATGATGGACTATATCGAGAGCATGGGCGTCGATCCGATCGTCTGGCGCCGGGCGATCCAGACGCCGCACGAGGAAATCTTCATGCTGAGCAACGAGGAACTGGAAGGGACCAGGCTGGCGACGATCGTCAGCGACAATGTGCGGCTACAGTAGGGCGTCCCGGCTCCGGCATGTGTTTCAGGGCCGCTCCGCCAGCAATTCGGGGTTGTTCGAGACAACCTCCTGGATGATCGCCAACTTTTCGGACAGGCCCTCGGTGCTGATGCGTTCTGGCGCCGACTCGCGGCGGGACAGCGCACTCAGATAATCGCGCAGATTGGTGAGCGCCCGGCCGTCTTCCGGGGCCAGGGACAGGCTGTCCGCGAACCAGCGCGCCGGATCGCGGTAGGGCGGCCTGGGGTCGCCGCCGCAGCACAGCGCGGCGTCGGTTACGCCCAGCAGATTGCGGTATTCCGATTTCGCCGGCGACAGTTGGGCGGCGCGCAGGAAATTTTCACGAGCCTTGCGCCAGTCACCAGTATCGATCGCGGCCAGCAGCCCCTTCAGAGCGAGCGCCAGCGACCGGGCTTCGCGCTCCTCGCCGGTCCGCTCACTTTCAAGGAATCGGTCCAGGGACCGCGCGGCCAATGCCTCGGACGAATCCGGAGGTGGCGGGTAATCGCCGCCGGCGCGCGTCTGCTGCAGCCGCAGGACGCCCAGCACGCCGTTCATGAAATCGAGCTCCGGCAGGCTGTCGTGCAGGAGGGCCGAGGCCTCCGGATCGGACTTGATAAATCCCTTGTCCGGCACGCCGCCGAACATGTCCTCGACATAGATCCAGCCCTCCTCGTCGGGGATTCGCACGCTGAAGGCGCGCGGCTGGTTCGCGTCGAAGATCAGCGGTTCGCTGTGGGAACCGGGGTCCGGTGCGTCGTGGACGCGGCTTGCTTCCGTGAACGTCTCGTCGATTTTCGTGAACAGCTCCTCCGTCATCTCGCGCGGTGCGAACGTGATGTCGATCAACGGCAGTCGGGCGAGTAGCGGCCGTTCCGCGCCGGCGATCGCCGCCGACAGAGACTCGCGCTCGAAGTAGGCGGCGAGCGGCAGGGTCTCGTCATGGTCGTGTGCGTTTCGCCGGAAGGCCCGCATCCGCGACTGGAGGAATATACGATCGCCGTCGATGAACAGCTTGCCGTTCAGGAAGATCAGGATTTGCCCGGTGCGGACCGGCGCGAATGCTCCACCGGCGATCAGTGTATTCAGGACGTCGTCCGGATCGCAGACCTGGCCAAGGTACATATGTGCGACGGCGCCGAGACTGTCGTACGTGGGCTGATGCCAGCTGTCGAGTTTCATCAGCCAGGCAAGCCGCTGCGCCCTCTCCTGCAACCTGTCGCGGTTTGCGACATCGCCTCCGGCGCGGTCCGCCAGGGTTGCCAGATATTCCAGCGGCACGATATTGGCTGCAGAAGCCTCGAAGACGAAGGGGGAGTCGCAGGCGGTAACGCCTCCGGCATTCGCGGAGCGAACGGTTGCCAGCGATCCGAACGCCAGGACAACGGCGATCAGGATTCCGGCGAACGGACGGCCGGTGACTGAATACCGCATCGCGCTACCCTCCATCCGCCGGGGGCAGTGCCTCACCGCAGCCGCGGCCGGCGGCCGCAGTTCCCTCGCGAACCGCCTCGATGGCGTCCGTCACGCTGGCGGTCCCGAATTCCTGGCTGATCTTTTCGACCATCCGGTCGGCCCCCGCCCTCGCGTAAGCGCCGATCTCATCCCATTCGTCCTGGTCCAACCCGAGCAGGCCGGGCCGCGGCTGAGCCGATTCGATCGAGCCGACGGCATCGCAGTAATAGGCGCCGGCGCGCAGCATCATGTTCTTGCGGTCCGCGTCGCCGGACACGGCTTCGGCGATCTTCTCATGACGCACTGCCAGTGCCAGCGCGGCCATCAACCTCAGTTCCGCATTGCCGCGGAACAGTTCGTCGAGACCGCTGCTGATGCGCGACATCTCATAGATCGCCTCGTGATATCCCTGCATTCCGGCCGGCGGCGGACCGAAAAACTCGTAGCGCCTAACCGGGATCACGACGTATGCGACAACGATATCGCTGCCGTCCGGTCTTGCCCCGACTTCGAGCAAAACCTGCTCGTCGTTGAGAATACTGATCACGCTTTCGTCGAAACTCCCGGCGCCCTGAATTCTGCGATCGGGGCAATAGATCACTTTCGCAACGGACTTCAGCTCGGCATCGGCCCTTTCGAAACGCATCTCGAACGCCGCAAGCAGGTTGCGTCTGGTTCGGGCGCTCACGGCGCCCAGATCCTCCAGCGATCCGATGATCATCTTGCCGATTCCGCCATTGTCGGAATCCGGGCAGCCCTGCAGCGTGGCATGGGCGATGGAACCGGCCGGAGGGATCGACAGCGCCGCGCATGCCAGGCCGAATGCCGGCAGGAGCCGGCGGAAACGGGTATGGGGTCGAACCGGTTTCAATTCAGCCTCCATCCCTTCTGCCGCGATGCCGCGCGCTCGAGACGGCTCAGGGCTTCGTCGATGACCGCCGCGAAGTCACGGCGCTGCAAGGCCGTAAGCTCGCTCATTCCGTCCAGCGAGCCCTTGAGGCGCCCGAGCGGCCCTCTTGCCGACAGGCAGCCTACCGAGCAGGCGACCTCCACGGCAGTCTTTCTCGTTAGCCATTTATAGGATCGCGTCGGATCGTCGATCACCGCTTCAAGCACGCGACAGGTCTCGTCGGGGGCGATCCGGCCGGCCTGTTCGAGCCCGACCTTTCCCCAGGCAATGCGCCTTTCGTCGCCGCGGTCGATCGTCTCCACAAGCGGATAGGCGGCGACGCCGCCGAATCCGCCCAGGGCGAGCGCCGTCGCCTGATATTGCGCTTCGCCGCCGGGCGCATTCTCGCCGTTCAGCGTGACGATATATTCCTTCAGCTTGTCCGCGGCATCTGCGGTGAACTGGGCCTGTTTCAGATCCAGCTCGACGCTCTGGATCAGCAGATAGCCGAGGAAGAACATTACACCGGTCTTGATCAGCGAGGACGCCGGTCGGCGAACCATTTCCGCGCAGCCGAATTTTTCCCGTCATTGGACGGCCGGCTTTTCTCCGTGCAGTCGACAATGCGGCAGGTGACGACGATCGTCTCCGGTTCCCCCGCAGTCGGGGGCCTGTCGCGCTGTGTCGTCGCCTCTGCCATGCGAACTCTACCCGCGGCGGTTCAGGTAGCGACCCGATGCTACCATGGCTGGTGCCGGATTGCAGCCCCTGGAAGGATGGTGGGTCACCGGACCGTGCGGGCCACTGCCTTTTGTCGACGTTATGGGGAATCCACCCCATGGTGTTCGCATGACAGGGCGGTTAGCTTTTTCGTCGTGACGAAGCCTGACAACGGCTTGCAGGAGCCGGAGACAGGCGGGACGGAGGGAAACTCATGCCGGTCTTGAATGCCAGAATAATGTCGTTCGCTGCGCTGGTTGCCTGTGTCGCGATGACGGGCCAGCCCGCCGCGGCGCTCGGCATCCGCAACTGCACTGACAGCGATATCCGCGTGAGCGTCTTCAAGGGCAGCGACAAGGTGAAGCTGGTCCCGGTGCGCGGCGGCAAGGCAGCGATCCGCCGTGGCAAGCTGCACGATTTCCGGATCGGCAAGGGCGGCTTCGTCATCCGGGTCTACGGCCCGAAGAAGTTGACGCTTCACCTGATGGAATCGGGACGGCTCAAGGGCAACGCGATCTACACGATCCGCGGCCGCAACGGCCATTACAACGTCAACAGCGCGAACGACTGCCCGCCCGCGGAGCAGGCGCTGATGCCGGCCGGCGGGCTGTGGGTGACGAAGCGGAACGGCGAGAACCATTATCTCAGGATCCGGCGCAGTTCGCCGTCATCGTTCGTTGTGCGGCACCAGCCGAACGGCGCGGAGCAAACGTTTGAATTCCTCGACGGCCATCGCTTCACCAACGGCTATACCGCGAGCATCGAAGTGCAGTCGGAGACCCGCCTGATCGAGATCAACCATCTGCTGGCCGACAGCGAGGAGGTCTACCGGTTCGTGCGGCCGTGAGCGGCTGGAGCCTGCGGTTGCCTGCTCCTTTCGAGAAAGCGTTGCATCGTATCACGCACATTCTCCAGCGGTTCTGACACCAGGGCCTTGTGAACAATCAGATAATATCCGACCCAGTGGAGATTGGCCTTAGCGTTTTTCCGGCCGCGTCGGTCGAACTGCTGCAAACAGTCATCGCGCAGGAGAATGCCGAGACCCTGGCCCCGCATGTGAGGGTAATCAAAAACTGATATGGCTGAAATGTCATCCCATCGGATGAATCGGGTGCGGCCGAGCCAGAAATAAATCCCCATGCCGTCGGTCGTAAGCGTCAGTGACGGGCGCGGTCTCAACAGGCGATCTGCATAGAACGCGGCACAGACGACGAAGATGCAGCCAAATGGGATCGCAACGAGCAAACTATAGCTGCGGCTGCCCCTGAAGAACTCTTCGGGCGTACCCATGAGCCTGCCGCCGAGGAGACCGCCGTCGATCATCCATGCGCTAACGGCCACGAAAAGCAGCGAACCGATCAGGTACAGCACGAGCAGCATCGGTCGAGGCCAGAATGAGATCGGGGTTTCCGGCACGGCCATTGCGTTCGCCAACTCACCCGAACAGACGGTCGCCCTGTTCGTCGATGATCTGCCTGGCCTTGGTGATGGAATGGCGGATCGCCTCTTCGCGGCCGGCGTGGGTGTCGGCGCGGATGAACCTGTGCTCCTTCGTCTCGCCGTCGATTTCCTTCGTGATGGTGCCGGCGGTGTTGAACTGGCCGCCGTTCGGCATCGGTGCCGGCACGATGGTGAAGCCCTTGTAGGTCTCCGGTTCGCCGGCCGCGGCCCCGCCCGCATCGTCCTTCGCGCCGCCGAAAAGGCGGGAGAGAAATGAAGCCATGTGCCGGCCCTCCGTCGCTGCGTCCGATGTCGTTGCTAGCACAGGCCGGCCCGCAATGAAAAACGCCGGTGGATCGGCGGCATTGAGCCATTCACCACCCTTAAACCGGTGCGGGCCTATATTCAGGGGCGGATTACCGCCTATATTCCGGTCAAGGGCCGCTCCGGCGGCCGTCCGGAGGAACCGAATGCTGAATGCACTGCGCGATTTCCTGAAGAGCCTCGGCGGCGACAACGAGCCGAAGAAGCAGTTCGACGAGACCGACGTCCGCCTGGCGCTCGCCGCGCTGCTCGCCCATGTCATGTCAATCGACGGGGTAGTCGAGGATGCCGAGAAGGCGCAGCTTCGCGCGGTGCTGGAAAAGGAATACGGGATTGCCGGCGACGACCTCGACAGGCTGATCGAGGAGGCGATCCGCGCCGACGACGAGGCGGTCGATCTCTACGGCTTCACCAGCATCCTGAAGCGCAACATGGAGCACGAGCAGCGGCTCAGGGTTGTGGAACATTTGTGGGAAATGGTCTACGCCGATGGCCAGGTGCACGAATTCGAGGACAACCTGGTCTGGCGCATCGCCGAACTGCTCGGCGTGGAAAGCCGCGACAGGATCGCCAGGCGGGCCAAGGTGGCCGGCCGAACCGAAAGCTGAGTTACCGCGTCTCATCATATGAGAGCACGTGAGAGGATTTGAACGGAACGATGGACTGGCTGGCGCGTAACGGACATCCGGGCAAGCGCAAGGGGCGCATACTGATCGTGCTGCACCAGGAGCGCTCGACGCCGGGCAAGCTCGGCCAGATGCTGGTCGCCAAGGGCTACGAACTGGATATCCGCAGGCCGCGATTCGACGACCCGCTGCCGGAGACGATGGACGATCATTCCGGCGCGGTGATCTTCGGCGGGCCGATGAGCGCCAACGATCCCGACGATTTCGTCAAGCAGGAGATCGACTGGATCTCCGTGCCGCTGAAGGAGGACGCGCCGTTCCTCGGTGTCTGCCTCGGCGCGCAGATGATGGTGAAGCAGCTCGGCGGCACCGTCTGCGAGCATCCGGAGGGCTGCGCCGAGATCGGCTTCTACCCGCTGCGCCCGACGGAGGCCGGCAAACGGCTCACCGACTGGCCGGACATGGTCTACCAGTGGCACCGCGAGGGCTTCGATCTTCCCGAGGGCGCGGAGCTCCTTGCCTGCGGCGACCTGTTCTGCAACCAGGCCTTCATGGCCGGCAAGGCGTCGATCGGACTGCAGTTCCATTCGGAAATGACCTACGCGATGGCGCACCGCTGGACGGTGCACGGCGCGCACCGCTTCGTGCTGCCCGGCGCGCAGCAGCGGCCGGACCATATGGGCAACTGGTTCCGCTACGACCCGCCGATCCGGGCCTGGCTCGACAATTTCCTCGATGTCTGGCTGTCGCTGGACGGCCGCGCCGCCAAGGCCGGCAAGGGCGATCAGGTTGCCGCCTGAGGCGGCAGGATATCCTCAAGCCATTCGATCACTTCGTCGATTTCGGTCACCGTCCGGACATTCGGGACCTGCGGCCGCGCGACCAGGATGACCGGCAGGCCGAGCGCGCGCGCCGCGTCGATCTTGGCCGACGCCTTGCCGCCTGAATCCTTAGAGACGATCCAGCCAATATCGTGCGCCTTCAGGAGCGCGATCTCCTCCTCCGCCGTCTTCGCCGGATGGCCGACGACGACCTCGCCGCGCGGCATGGTCTCGCCGATGACCGGCGGCTCGATCATGCGCACCAGGCACCACAGGTCGTGGCGGCCTGCAAACAGACGGATCTCGCGGCGGCCTGCGGCGAGGAAGACGCGCGCGCCCTCCGGCAGCCGGTCACAGGCAGCCTGCATGTCCGGCACGTCGATGAACCTGTCGCCGTCCCTGCGTTCGAAGGGCAGGCGCACAAGCTTGATCATCCGGACACCCGCCCGGTGCGCGGCCTCCGCCGCGTTGGCGGCGATCTGTTCGGCGAAGGGATGGGTGGCGTCGATCAGCGCGTCGTAGCTCTCATCCGACAGGGTCGCCGCCAGCCCGTCCGGCCCGCCGAACCCGCCGCGCCGCACCTGGCCGGCGACCGGCGTTGGCATGCGGGTCAGCCCGGCGAGCGAGGTCACCGTGTCGAGCCGGTCGTCGCCGGCGAGCCGCGCCGCCAGTTCGCCGGCTTCCGCCGTTCCGCCGAGGATGAGCACCTTAGCCATCGGTGGTCTCCGCAATGATGTTGCCCGCGCGGTCGACGATCATGATATCGACATCGACGGGCGCGTTGCCCAGAGTTTCCTTCGCTATGGTTACGGCTCGCCCTGCGACCGGGCCGGCAAGGTCGATATCCGCCTGCCGCGCCAGTTCCAGGGCTTCGGCCGCCGTGTTGGCGTTGCGGATCGCCGCGGCAACGGCCGCGTCGCCGCCTTCTTCCCGCGCGATCGCCGCCAGGAGATCGAGATCGACCTGCGACCGCGACGAATGCAGGTCGAGCGCGCCGTTGGCGAGCTTGGCGATCTTGGCGAAGCCGCCGGCGATGGTGAGGCGCGGCAGCGGATGGGTCTTCAGATACTTCAGCAGCCCGCCGGCGAAGTCGCCCATGTCGAGGAGCGCGATCTCCGGCAGTTGGTGCCGCGCCTGCACGGCCTGCTCCGAAACATTTCCCGTCGAGCCCGCGACATGGCTCAATCCCGCGGCGCGGGCGACATCGATGCCGCGATGGATGGAATGGATCCAGGCGGCGCACGAGAAGGGCACGACGATGCCGGTGGTGCCGAGGATCGAAATGCCGCCGACAATGCCGAGCCGCGGATTCCAGGTCTTCTCCGCCAGTGCTTCGCCGCCCTCGACGGAGATCTCGATCTCCACGTCAGCGGCGACGCCGAGGTCCGCTGAAACCTCCTCGACGGCCTCGCGCATCATCCGGCGCGGCACCGGGTTGATAGCCGGCTCGCCCGGCTGGATGGGCAGGCCGGCACGCGTCACCGTGCCGACGCCGGGACCGGCCCCGAAGGTGACACCGGCCCCGGGCCTGCCGCGGCGCACGGTGGCGGAAATCTCCGCGCCGTGGGTGACGTCCGGATCGTCGCCGGCATCCTTGATGACCGTGGCCCGCGCCCAGCCGTCGCCCTCCGCCGTGCGGGCGAGCGCGAAGGCCGGCGTCTCGCCGCGCGGAAGACGGATTTGGACGGGATCGGGAAAGCCGCCGCCGGCCAGCGCGTGCCAGGCTGCCTTGGCGGCGGCCGTGGCGCAGGCGCCCGTGGTCCAGCCGCGCCGCAATTCGCCGTCGGGTTTGCGGGCCTTGCTCATGACAGCCCGTATAGCCCGCCGAACCGGGCAATGGCACTTTTATGTGCATCGGATTTGGGTTTAAGAAGGCGCATGCACGACGGAGCGCATGATATGTCCCTGCTGAACGGCCTGCCGGCATTCGAGCCGGGCTGGGTCTGGCTCGTCGGCGCCGGGCCGGGCGATCCCGGCCTGCTCACGCTGCATGCGGTCAACGCGCTCGCCCAGGCCGACGTGGTGGTCTACGACGCGCTGGTCGACAGGCGGGTCCTCGACTTCGTGCGGCCGGGCGCGGTGGTCGAATATGCGGGAAAACGCGGCGGCAAGCCGTCGCCGCAACAGCGCGACATCTCATTGAAGCTGGTCGCGCTTGCGAGAGACGGCCAGCGCGTCTGCCGTCTGAAGGGCGGCGATCCGTTCGTATTCGGGCGCGGTGGCGAGGAAGCGCTGAGCCTTGTCGAGGCGGGCATTCCCTTCCGCATCGTGCCGGGCATTTCCGCCGGCATCGGCGGGCTCGCCTATGCCGGTATCCCGGTGACCCACCGCGACGTCAACCATGCCGTCACCTTTCTCACCGGCCACGACCAGACCGGACTGACGCCGTCGTCGATCGATTGGGAGGGCGTGGCGCGCGGCGCGCCGGTGATCGTCATGTACATGGCGATCAAGCACCTTGAGGCGATCTGCGGTGCGCTGATCGCCGCGGGCCGTTCGCCGGACGAGCCGGTGGCGCTGGTGAGCGAGGCGACGACGGAGAAGCAGCGGGTCCTGGAGACGAGCCTCGGCCGCGCGGCGGCGGACGTGACGGCGGCCGGCCTGGAGCCGCCAGCGGTCGTCGTGGTCGGCGAAACCGTGAGGCTGCGCTCCGCGCTCGACTGGCTCGGCGCGCTGGAAGGCCGCGTACTGCAGCGCGACCCGCTCGACCTGCGCGGTTCGGCGGAGGCCGAAAGAAGCGCATGAGCGGCGGCGGCCCGCGCGGCCTGATCGTCGCCGCAGCCTCCAGCCACTGCGGCAAGACGCTGGTGACGACGGGGCTGATCGCCGCACTTCGCCGGCGCGGGCTCAGCATCGCGGCGGCGAAATGCGGGCCGGACTATATTGATCCGAAATTCCTCGAAGCGGCCTCCGGGCGGACGGCGGTGAACCTCGATCCCTGGGCGATGACGCCGGAACGGCTGAGGGTCCTCGCCAGCGGCCAGGCCGCCGGGGCCGACATGCTGATTGTCGAAGGTGTGATGGGTCTCTTCGACGGCGGGCGCGGCGGCGCCGGCTCCACCGCGGCGTTGGCCGCAGCACTCGGCCTGCCGGTTATCGTCATCGTCGACGGCCAGGGCACGGCGCAGACGGCGGCGGCGGTCGCCGACGGACTGGCGCGGCGGGCGCGGGGCTTCCGCGTCGCCGGCGCGCTCGTCAATCGCTGCGGCTCGGCACGCCATGCTGATTTGCTGCGCGAGGGCTTCGCGACGGTCGACCTGCCGTTTCTCGGCACGGTGGCGCGAAGCGGCGACATCGCCGTGCCGTCGCGCCACCTGGGTCTCGTACAGGCGTCCGAACATGGCGGGCTCGACGG
>DATHRP010000285.1:0-3384 GCA_035465195.1 Afifellaceae bacterium
TCTCGTTCTTGAACGCATACTCGACGCGCCACGCGAAAAGCTGTGGCGCTGCTGGACGGAGCCTGAACTTCTCAAGCAATGGTTCTGTCCGAAACCCTGGCATGTTTCCGAAGCCAGGCTCGACCTTCGCCCGGGCGGCGAGTTCTTCACGGTCATGAACGGCCCCAATGGCGAGCGCTTCGACAATAACGGCGTCTATCTCGAAATCGCTCCGGGGGAACGCATCGTCTTTACCGATGCGTTCGTCGCCGACTGGCGTCCCGCGGGACGGCCTTTCATGGTCGCCGACGTCCGGTTCGAGGATGCGGGCAGCGGCAAGACCAGGTACGCCGCCACGGCCATGCACTGGAGCGCGGACGCAAAGACGGAACATGAAGCGATGGGCTTTCGCGAAGGCTGGGGCAAGGCCGCCGATCAACTCGAAGCCCTGGCAGGGACGATCTGACAGACAGGAGGAAGCGATGGAACCGACGATCTATCTGTTTTTCAAAGGCAATTGTCTTGAAGCGATGACACATTACGCCGAGACGCTCGGCGGCGAAGTGACGGGGGTTTTCCGCAATGCCGATGCACCCGACCCGGACAGCCGGATGCCCGGCGGCGACGATCTCGTCATGAACATGGCAATCCGGCTCGGAGACGCCACGGTGATGGCCTCCGACGCGCCGGACAACATGTACAGCAAGCCGCAGGGCTTTTCGGTGTCGGTCGCCCCGTCTTCCGTCGCCGAGTTCGACAGGATCTTCGCGGCGCTTTCGGAAGATGCCCAATCCATCTCCATGCCACCCGGGGAAACATTCTGGGCTGAACGCTTCGCCATGTTCACGGACCGCTACGGCACGCCCTGGATGCTCAATTACGCCGGAGCCAAGGCACCAAAATAAGGGAGGATCGAAATGACCGAATTTGTCACTTGAATGTGGTTCGACCACGGCGAAGCAGCCAAGGCTGCAGAATTCTATGCAGCAACCTTTCCCGATAGTCATGTCGACCGTGTTAACGCGTCCCCTTCAGACTATTCGGGCGGTCAGCAAGGTAATGAACTGACTGTTGAATTCACCCTGCTGGGCCGGCCTTTCCTGGGCTTGAACGGCGGATCGAACTTCAAGCCGAATGAAGCCGTCAGCCTGATCGTGCTGACAGAGGATCAGGAAGAGACCGATCGCTACTGGAACGCGATCGTCGGAAACGGCGGCAGCGAGAGCGATTGCGGCTGGTGCAAGGACCGCTGGGGTTTCTCCTGGCAGATCACCCCGAAACGGTTGATGGAGCTGATGACCGATCCCGACCGCGACAAGGCCAAACGCGCCATGGAGGTGATGATGACGATGAAGAAAATCGATATCGCCGTGCTCGACGCTGCGGCCAAAGCCAACTGAAGGAGGCTTCGCATGAGCTATATCGACGGCTTCGTGATCGCGGTCCCGACCGCCAACAAGCAGAAATTCATTGACCACGCCGAAAAGGCCGACAGCGTCTTCATCGAGTGTGGTGCGTTGCGTGTCCTGGAGTGTTGGGGCGACGACGTCCCTCACGGCAAGCTCACCGATTTCCGCAAGGCGGTTCAGGCCGCCGACGACGAGACTGTGGTCTTCTCCTGGATCGAATGGCCCGACAAGGCAACCCGAGATGCGGCCATGGAGAAGTTGACGGAGCTCATGTCCAGCGACGACCGGTTCAATCCGGAAAAGAACCCGATGCCATTCGACGGCAAGCGATTGATCTACGGCGGGTTCGCTCCGATCGTCGAGCTTTGACCTGCTCGTTGCGACAGCCGGCTCCCAGGTCGCTCGACCGTGGGCACGGCAGTTGGCCAAATAGGAAGAGGATCAGCCTGTGAGACCCGTCATGAACCTCGATGACGTCGCGTTCGACGACGTGGAGGAAAACGGTATCTACACCTCCAGCCGGGGGCAGATAAGCAATCACATCGGGGCCAGACAACTGGGCTATAACCTGACTGTCCTTCCTCCCGGAAAGGTGCAGTGCCCCTTCCACAGCCATCATGGCGAAGAGGAGATGTTCTTTATCCTGGAGGGCGAAGGCGAACTGCGTTTCGGGAACCGGCGCTATCCGATCCGCAAGCACGACGTTATCGCCTGCCCGACCGGCGGAGCCGAGGTGGCGCACCAGATCCTCAACACGGGAACGACGACGATGCGGTACCTGGCCCTCTCCGCCCTGGCTGAGGTCGAGGCCTGCGAATATCCCGACAAAAAGTGCTGATCGTGGCGGGACCGCGCGGCAAACGCGGGCTAAGGAAGATATTCCGCGCCGAGAATACGGTCGACTATTACGACCGGGAAGACGGCTGACCGCAGTCGCTGCGCGCAATCGGAGCGATCATAATGCCTACCGTAACGTCAACATAGGTTATAAAACCTGTGATAGAACACGGATAACTAGTTTATTCATAATAGAAAATTCACCATCACCTAGCGTAATCCTGTCCGATGCCTTAACATTCCATTAAGGGTAATGCGGGTGTGGGGAGTTTGCGTTTTGAAATCGTACGATCAATCTCGGATCATCGTATCCGTAGCCGGCCTGGCCGCATTGTGCCTAGTGCCGAATTCGACGGCGTTCGCCGACCAGGCCGCCGGCAAGGCGGTCGCGGTCAACCCGGCTGCCACCGTCTCCAATCCTGAAGGCCTGGTCACGCTGACCGTCGGCTCGGACGTCGCCATGGGCGACAAGGTGAAGACCGACGGCAACGGCGAGGTCCAGCTGCTCTTCACCGACGATACGCGTCTCGTGGTCGGCCCCAATTCGTCCCTGGTCATCGAGGCGTATCTGCTGCGCTCGAAAAGCCGCGCGAACAATTTCACGGTCCGTGCCCTCGGCGGTTCATTCCGCATGATCACCGGCAATAGCGCCAAGTCGGCCTACAAGATCAAGACACCGACCGCCACGATCGGCGTGCGCGGCACGAGCTTCGATTTCACGGTCAAGCAGAGCGGCGCGACCGGTCTGGTCCTGTTCGACGGTGAGGCCCGCATCTGCGGCCGAAACGGCCGATGCCAAGCGGTCAACCGCCGATGCAGCGTCGCCGAGGCGCCAAGGAACCGCGATGTGCGCCTGTTGAGCGAAACGGAACGCCGGACCGCCACCAGCGCCCGGGATTTCCCCTACCTCGCCTCGCAGCGCTCCCTGCGCCGCGACTTCCGGGTGAGAACACGTGGCTGCAACAATTTTGCCCGGCTGTTCGACCCCAACCCGACACCGCGGCGGACGACCCCTCCCGCGGCGGTGGTGCCCGAAACACCCCCTGCGCCAGAACCCGAACCGACCGGCGAACCCGGCAATCCGGGCAATGGCGGCCCGATGGGCAATGCAGGACCGAATCCGGGCAACAACAATTTCGGCGACAACCAGCGCGGCCGT
>DATHRP010000286.1:0-1697 GCA_035465195.1 Afifellaceae bacterium
GATGATCGGTTCATCGTAGACCACCGGCACCTTGACTTTCGACGTATCGGACTCGACAAAACCGGCGTTTACCACGTCGTCGGACTGAACATAGCCGCGGCCGTCGAACTCCGCCTGCTTTGCCGTTAATCCCATCTGCTCGCCGACGGCCGCCATGGAACGGCGAGCGCGCGCCATGGACAACCCGATGTCATCCCCGTAGACCGCGGCCGTACGCCGGTCGAGGCGCTTGTTGTCGGTATAGCCGACAAACCGGAGGCGGACATTGGTCTTGTCCCTTATCTCGTCCATGATGCGCCGCAGATGTTCGGTGTAACCGGCCGGGATCACAGGATTGCCGTTTTCAAAGTAAATCGGGTCGATGCCGCCCGACGGCGAATCGTAGACCTTGGTGACGATTTCGGCGCCGGGCGCGTCCGGGCACAGTTGGGGCTCGTCGGGCAGGTCCTGCAGCGGATCATCGTGCCAGAACTCCACTTCCACCCGCCGGTTCAGCGCACGTCCCTGTTGCGTATCGTTCGAGGTCACAGGCTGTGATGCCCCGCGGCCCTCGGTCTCGATGGCGGCGTTGGGCAAGCCCAGATCATCGTGGACGGCGAGTGCAACGCGCCGGGCAACCGCCTTGGTGAGCCCCACGGGGTCGCCGTAGATGCGTTCGTCCCGTCCCTGAAGCGGGACGTCATCCGTATAGCCGATGAACTTGACCACGAGGTTCTCTTTGCCGCCGAGATTCTTCAGTCCCCGTCTGACCTGCTGCAGAAATTCCTCCGGCACGCTCAGCATGCCTCTGTCGTAATGAAGGGGGGACGTCAGGTTCTTGACGCGCGCGCGATGGGAGTGGCCGTCCTTATAGCGCAATTTGCAGACGGTCTCGGTCCGGCAGACCTTGATTCGGTTTTCCTCGCGGGGGACGACCACTTCCTTTTCGGTCTGCTCTTCGCTGATCTCGTCGTACCAGACCTGCACCTCGACGCGCCGGTTGAGCTGCCGCCCTTCTTCCGTCGCATTGCTGGCGACCGGCCGACTGTACCCGAGACCCTCGTAGGAGATGGCTTCGGGGGGAAGGGAAAGCGCGCGCTGGCAGTATTCGGCCACGGTCCCCGCCCGTTCGCGCGACAGCCCGATGTTGTCGCCGTAGATATTTATCAGCTCGCCCCGGAGCGGAAGGGAATCGGCGTGACCGACAAAGTGGAGCCGTACGTTGGCGCGGTCGCGCATGCTGTCGAGCACGTCGCGAAGCATCTTCAGGTATTCGTCTGTAATTTCGATCTTTCCCAGGGCGAAATGGATGGGCGGAACCAGGTTTTCGAGCTTGATGGTCTTGAAATGCTGTTCGACCACTTCGCGCATTTCCGTTCGATCCCCCTCATCCTTTCCGAATATGGCCGGGTCATGGACCCAGGGAGTCAAAGACCGGTCGGTCGGCAGGTGCATCTCCGCGGCCTCTCCGAGCGCAACCGTTTCCCGGACTCCCGTCTCCGCGTCGGAAGCGGCCTCTGCCCCTTGTGCGATGAATACGCACAAACACAGGACGGCGATACCGCGCCTGAGAAAGAACCTCGACAGGTTGGAGAATATGGACGCCATCATCCTGTTCTCACCGACCGGAAAGCGGAGCGCCGCGCCGCCAGAAGACTTCGGTTTCGATGTCCAGCCGGTAGCCGCCGCCCGACTGTTTCCACCGTTCGGTGATCTCC
>DATHRP010000287.1:0-7159 GCA_035465195.1 Afifellaceae bacterium
GACCTGGTCGGTTTCGACTGCCGGAAAGACCATAAGCCCTTGTTTCGCAAGCGAATGCAAATTTGCAACAGTTGCGCATATTCGACGCGGCCTGTCACCCGCTGATCGACAACAGCGCGGCCCGGCGCTAATCTTAATTCACCTTTGTGTGATCGGGGGTTTGAGTCATGAGATCCGCATCGTCGGTGTTTCTCCTGTCCGGCGTCGCACTGACAGCTATTTCGGGTTCCGCGTTCGCCGGTGAGGGGCAGGCTGCGGCAACGGGTGTCAGCGTTTCGACCTATTCGCCGGGCCGGACGGTGGTCGACTGGACCGGGTTCTACGCCGGTATCCATGGCGGATATCTCTGGGGCATCCTCGATACCGACTATTTCTACGATCTCGACCTCGAGCCGAACGGCCCGCTGGCCGGTGTTCAGGCGGGCGGTCTGTTCCAGAACGGCCGGTTCGTCTACGGTGCGGAGGCCGATTTCGCGCTGGCCACCGGCGACGATCAGGATTGCCTGTTCGGCTGCACCGAGGGCTTCTCCGCCGACCTGCAATGGCTTGCGACGCTGCGCGCAATTCTGGGCTTCGCGCAGGACAGTTACATGGTCTATGCCACAGGCGGCGCGGCTATCGGCAGCCTGGACATCGGCATCATCGATTTCGGATCGGTGCCGACTTCGGACGAAACCCTGACCGGTTGGACGGCAGGCTTCGGCGGCAGCGTCCGCGTTTCGCAGCGTGTGTCGGTCAACGCCCAGTATCTCTATTTCGATCTGGGAGACTTTTCCCGCGACCCGAGCTGGGGAAGTCCGATCAATTACGACGTGACGGGCCACACGGGCCGGATCGCGGTCAATATCCACTACTGAACCCTTTCCCGCCACCCCGGAAAGTGCCCCGGCGCGCGGCCCGATGCCCCATCGATTACCGATTGCTGCGGCCGGCGGCTTGCCGCCGATCCTCACCGCCTGTACTGCGGACGGCAGTTCAAGGTGCGGGACGGTTGAGGCATGGCGGGCACGCCGTTCGACGTCATTATCGTCGGCCAGGGGATAGCCGGCACGGTGCTGGCCTGGCATCTTCGCGATGCCGGGCAGTGCGTGCTGGTCCTCGACACCGGCCCACCGGTCAGCTCCTCCGCGATCGCCGCCGGGCTGATCACGCCTGTCACCGGCCAGCGGCTCGTCCTCGACCCGAACTTTGATGAACAGATTGACACGGCCCGGTCGTACTACCGCGCCGTCGAACGCGAGGCCGGGCGATCCTTCTTTCACGACCGGACCGCAATCCGGCTGTTCCGATCGGGCGCGGAGCGGCAGGCCTGGGCGAAACGCGTCGCGGCTGCCGACTACCGCGCGCACCTGATCGACCCGCAACCCGATCCGCTGATCGAGCCGGAGATCGCCGACGCCGGCGAGGGCGGCTTCGCGATGCAGGCCGCGCAGCTCGATGTCGCGGCCTTCCTCGACGCCGCCCGCGCCGCGCTCGCCACGGAACGGTTGGCGGTCGACTGGCAGCGCGACGTGACCTTCCAGGCCGACACGGTGACCGTCGGCAGTTTCGCGGCCCGCCGGATCGTCTCCTGCGAGGGCCACGCGGCGGCGGCGAACCCGCATTTCGCCGGCCTGTCGTTCAACCCGGTCAAGGGCGACATCCTGACGATCCGCACCGCACGGCCGCTGCCGCCGCGCATCGTCCATCGCGGCATCTGGATCGCGCCGACGACGGAGCCGGATATTTTCCGGGTGGGCGCCACCTACGAGCGCAAGACGCTCGGCGAGGGCCCGACGCCGGCGGCGCGGGCCGAGCTGGAAGGCGCGCTGCAGGACTTCTTCCGAGTGCCCTACGAGATCGTCGACCACCAGGCCGCGGTACGGCCAGCGATATCCGGAACCGGCGTGATGGCGGGCCTGCATCCGCGCGAACCGCGCCTCGGTTTCCTGAACGGCCTCGGCTCCAAGGGTGCGCTGCTCGCGCCGTTCCATGCGCGCTGTCTGGCGGAGCATATCGTGCACGGTGCACCGCTGCCGGAGGCCGTGGACCTTAGAAGGCATCTTTCGCCATGATGCGCGCGACCGACCTCGCCCACCTGATGATGGAGCGGACGCTCCGCCCCGGCGACGTGGCGGTCGACGCCACCGCCGGCAACGGCCACGATACCCTGTTCCTGGCGGAACTGGTCGGGCCGACCGGGTGGGTCATCGGCCTCGACATCCAGCAGGCGGCGCTCGACGAAGCGGCAAGGCGCACCGCCGACCTGAAGCAGGTGACACTGCTAAAGGCTGGGCACGAAAGGCTTGCGGAGCAAATCGCCGCCCTTTTCCCGGAGGCCGGATCGTGTCCGCTCGCCGGCGTCATGTTCAACCTCGGCTACCTGCCGGGCGGCGACAAGCAAGTCACCACCCGGGCGGAGACGACGATCGCCGCGCTCGACCAGGCGCTCGCGCTCCTGAAGCCCGGCGGGCTCGTCTCGCTGGTGCTCTATCCCGGGCATCCGGAGGGCGCCGGGGAGGCCGAGGCCGTCCGCGTCCATGCCGAAGGGTTGCCGGACAGCTTCACCGTCAGCCGCTACCGGCGCGTCAATACGCGGCGGCCGGCGCCGGAACTGGTCGCTATCGAGCGTGTCGGCTAATCACGTTCGTTCGGAACTCGAGCGCGTTGGTGTCCGTTCTCCAGCTCATGCCGTTCAATCGTCCGCGCTGAGACAATCGGCGCCCTGCGGCAGGCAACGTCGAAAACATGATTGAGACATATAAGTCCGTAGTGTCGATACTGTTCCAGATCGCTGGACGGTCCGAATGTGCTCTCGTGCAAATGTTGGAGAAACCGCGAATTCTCGTAGGTGCGAAGTAGTTTTCCGTAATCCTCATGCACTTCCGGCTGCGCATAGGATTCATTTCTCACCATGAAAGCCAGATAGTCCGGACACGTTATCGAAAATGCTGCGTAGCCCGGCCGGGCTTAGATTGGGTGGCCTTTGCCAAGAACCTGCTCAATAGCGGGATTATCTGATTTGGTTTCGACCGGCTCGCTTTCCGTCCGGGCTTCGTGAACCAGCACATGCAAATTCATCTGTTCTGGTTCCTCAGTATATTGCACGAGGTAGAGATACTTGCATGCGTTCAGGTTTCTGAGTGCGGCAGATCCGGACAACATGATCGACCAGCCCCTCTTGTCCGACATCGACTACGTTTCAGGGTAATATCAAGGCCCGGCACCAACAAGCATCGGTGCCACGGATCACCGGAGCCGATCGCCGTCGAGCGGGTGGCGGGCGACTGAAACATGACGGCCGAAACGGGCCTGATCCTGTCCGCCAGCCGGCAAACGCCGTCCTGCCGCGCTCACGGACCAGCCGCTCAAGTGAAGGATGGAAAAATCAGGATGTTCACCTTTTACCCCAGAGACCCACAGATGTCAAGGCGGAATCGGCGAACCAGGTTGCAGTCAGGCTGAAATCTCCCACCTGCCTGATCCGACGGGCCTTTCCGGGCGTGCATGGGGTTGTTTCACCGGACAATTGCGCGAACCCACCCCCTTCCGTCCTCAGGGCGTCAGGGGGTCGCCACCCCTTCATCCGTGATCTTCATCAGCGAAAAGGCGTGGTCGGCGTGGGTCATGCGGTGGTCGAGCATCTTGCGCGACAGCCGCAGGAGCTCCGGCGAATAGGCAGGATCGCTCGCGAGATCCGTGCCCTCGCCGGCCTGCATGTCGTAGAGCAGCGGCGGCAGGCCGCCGTTGAAATGGACCAGCTTGAAGCGCGCCTCGCGCAGGACGGCGAGATTGCAGGCGGCCGCCGGCAGCGCCATGTGGCGCTGGAACCGGGTCGGCGTGATCGGGTCGCCGAGATCGAGCTCGAAGAAGACGTGGTCGCGCCAGTCCTCCGGCGTCTCGCCGTCCAGGAACGGCAGCAGCGAGCGGCCGTTGAAACCGAGCGGCGGCCTGTGTCCCAGCCAGTCGAGGATGGTCGGCGCCACGTCGATGCTCTCGGTGAAGGCCTCGACCACAGTGCCTGCCGTGCTCCGCCGGCGCGGATCGCGGATCACCAGCGGCACGTGGAAGGCCGGGTCGAAGACGCTGTCCTTGCCCCACATGTGATGGTCGCCGAGCACCTCCCCGTGGTCGGCGGTGAACACGACGAGCGTATCGTCGGCCTGGCCCGAGGCATCGAGATAATCGAGCAGCCGGCCGACATGGGTATCGACCTCGCTCGCCAGGCCGAAATAGACAGCGCGGAGCGCTTTCGCTTCCGCCAGGCCAATCCGGTCCATTCGACCGTCGAAGCCGATATATAGCCCGTGCTGGGCCGGGGTGCTGAAGAACGCGGCGAAGAACGGATGGCTCTGACGCAGACTGTCAAGCGTGCCGAACCCGGCCGGCTCGGGCATGGCGCCCACCGGGTACATGGCGTTGTAGGGCGCCGGAGCAACCAAAGGCGGGTGCGGGCGGATATAGGTGACATGAGCGAACCAGTCCTGGTCCTCGCGAACCGAAAGGGCGCGCAACGTATGATCGGTCAGGAATGCGGTGTCGCTGTCCTCGGCGCGGTAGAGGGCCGGCCCGGTGATCGCTCCGAGCGGTCCGCCACCCGAGGCATCGGCGCGGTATATATCCCAGTAATCGTCCGGCAGGTCGTAGCCCTTGGCCTTGAGGTCGGCGACCCAGGCATGGCTGGTATCGAGGCGGAGTTGCACGACCTCGGCAAAGCCCGGCATCAGGCCTTCGTAGCTCTTCAGGTCCGGGTCGTTGGGGTCGCGGCCGGTGGGATCGGTGCTGGTGTCGGTATAACCGAAAAGCAAAGGCTCGTAGCCGGCCCTGCGCGCCTCCGTGGCGATGTTGGGAATGTCGCGGCGGAGCGGCGCGCCATTGCGCACCGAGCGGTGGTTCATGGCGTAAAGGCCGGTGAGCAGGCTGGCGCGGGCCGGACCACAGGGCGACGTCACCGAATAGTGCTGCGCGAAGGTGACGCCCTCTTCCATCAGCCGGGCGATGTTGGGCAGTTTCAGCGATGCCGCCATAGCGCCGCGCACGCAGTCGCCGCGCATTTGGTCGACGACGATGAAGAGGATCTTGCCGGCCATGGGTTCTCCGTTCAGGTGCGTCTTGAGCGGTCCGACCGAACCGTGAGACAAGGCAAATGTCCAGCCGGCATCGCGGTATATCCTAGCGAACCGTCGCCAGCATGACGATGCCGACGCAGACCAGCACGGCTGAGCCGAGCCTTGGCAGGCGCGGCGTCTCGCCGAGCAGCAGCGTGCCGATCAGGGCTGCGATGATGACGCTCGATTCGCGGACCGCCGAGACGGCGCCGAGCGGCGCCAGCGTGTTGGCATAGATCACGATGCCGTAGGCGGCGACTGAGAGAAGGCCGCCGGCGAGCGGCAGAGCCATGAGCCTCCCGGTCAGGGCGGAGATTGCGTCGCGGCGGTTGGCGAGGATCACCAGCACCACCGGGAACTCCAGGAAGAACAGCCAGGCCATGTAGCCGAACGGAGCTCCCGAAAGCCGGACGCCTATCCCGTCCACGGTGCTGTAGGCGGCGATCACCAGGCCGTTTGCGGCGGTGTAGGCAAGCGTCCGCCTGCCGGCCTTCAGCGGATTCCGGTGCAGGAATGCGATCGCCATGATGCCTGTGGAGGTTATGGCGATCGCGACCCAGGCCCGGGTGCTCAGCACCTCGCCGGCGAAGACCAGCGCGCCAAGCGCCACCAGCAGCGGCGCCATGCCGCGGGCGATCGGATAGACCAGGCTCAGGTCGCCGAAGCGGTAGGATTCGTGGAGGAGCAGATAGTAGAAATAGTGCAGAACCGCCGAGGCTGCGATGAACGGCCAGCTCGCGGAAGCCGGCACGCCGCCCACCGCCATCAGTGCGAGACCCACAAGGGTGTGCACCCCGGCGATCGCCGCGAGCACCAGCGCGCGGTCCGTCGCCACCTTCACCATGGCGTTCCAGGTGGCGTGCAGGCCGGCGGCGAAAAGCGCCAGCGATAGGGCGATTGCCGACAATCAGGTCGTCCTGCCGCTCAGGCTCCGGGCCAGGGCAGCGAATAGGTCTTGACGTTGGTGTAGCTCTTCATCGCCTCGACCACGCCTTCCTTGTAGCCGAGCCCGGAATCCTTGATGCCGCCGAACGGCGACATCTCGATGCGGTAGCCGGGCACCTCCCAGATATTCACCGTGCCGACATTGAGCCCGTTGATGTAGGCGGTCGCGCGGTCGAGCCGGTTGGTGCACACACCCGACGACAGGCCGAAGGCGGTGCCGTTGGAGATCGCCATCACCTCGGCATCGTCGTCCGGCACGCGGATGACCGGCACGACGGGTCCAAAAGTCTCCTCGCGAACGAGCTCGCTCTTCGGGTCGACCCGGTCGACGACGATCGGCGGCAGCAGCGCGCCCTTGCGCTCCGGATGGTAGAGGATATCCGCGCCTTCTTCGGCCGCAGCGAGAACGCGGTTCTCGAACAGAGCCGCGGCCTGTTCGTTGACCACCGTGCCAAGGTCGGTCTCCGGATCCATCGGATCGCCGAACTTTATGGCTTTTGCACGCTCCAGCAGCATCGGCACGAACCGGTCGGCGACGCTTTCCTGGCAAAGGATGCGTTTGACCGCCGTGCAGCGCTGTCCGGAATTCTTGGTGGCGCCGGCAATGGCGAGATCGGCCGCCTTCGCGAGGTCGCCGTCATCCAGATCGTTGCAGACGATCAGCGGATCGTTGCCGCCGAGCTCCAGCACCGTACGCCGGTAGCCGGCCTTTTCGGCGATCATCTTGCCAACCGGCACGCTGCCGGTGAAGGTGATCATCTCGATCTCCGGATTGGTGATCATCTCGTCGCCGATATCCTTCGGCCAGCCGGTCAGCACGGAGAACATTTCCGGCGGCAGACCGGCCTCGTAGAGAATGTCTGCGAGCAGCAGGGCCGTCATCGGCGTCAGCTCGGTCTGCTTGCAGACCATGCAATTGTTGGTCGCCACCGCCGGCGCGACCTTGTGCGCCACCATGTTGAGCGGATGGTTGAACGGCGTGATCGCCGAAATGGCGTTGAGCGGCTCGCGCGAGGTGTAGATGCGCCTTGCCTTGCCGTGCGGGGTGAGGTCGCAGGAATAGATCTCGCCATCGTCGATGATGCACATCTGGCCGGCAAGCGTGAAGACATCATAGGCGCGACCGA